>NZ_KE383879.1:0-93289 GCF_000422585.1 Hugenholtzia roseola DSM 9546 | reverse complement strand
CTGCTAACAAATTTCCCGTTCCTGCGGCACAGTCCCATACGTAATACTCATCTTGCCAATTTTGCCCGAAGGTATCGGCTAAATATTGTTGGGAAAGCTCTACCCAAATTTGAGGGGTAAAAAAACTGCCCTTTCTTTCGCGAATGTCCTGCGGTACAAGCAAGTCGCGTCGTGCCACGATATAATCCCAATATTGCTCTTTGGGCGGTCTTTCGTATTTCTTCCAAAACTGCTGGTGTGCTTTTTGTCCGTCGTGAAAGGCAGTGCGGCGCGAACTAAACATGCCCCAATCATCTATTTTTCGGTCGAGTTCGTAATGATTGTTATTTAAAAGAACAAAAAGTTTGTCTTTAATGGTCTGATTTTCAAGGGAAAGTAAGTCTGCTAAATAAAAATCACCATCAATAAGTCCGCCTTTTTTCACCAAATCCCAATCGGCTGCAATGGTAGGTTTTACCGTTTGTAACCATTTATTATAAATCGTAATAAAATTGTTTTTATCAATTTGAATTTTAGAAAAGTGTAAATTCCCTTCTATAAAATTAGATTTAATAAAATCTTTAAGTTCCTGCGCCTCTTTTTCAAATTGAAAAAGAAGCGAGTTTTCATCAATAATATGCTGAACTGTCTGAAAAAGTTGTTTAAATTCTTTGCTATCCTGATTAGAAGGGGCAACATTCCAATTAAAATCATTCTGATAAAAAACCTCCTGAACGCTATTATAGGGTACAAAAGCGATTTTTTCGGCATCAAACGCACCTAAAAAAGCCGCAGGGAGCGTTTTATCAAAGGTTCGTGCCTTGCCGATAGTTAGGATAAGCTGGACAAGTGCCTTGTAGAGGTCGGCACTGCCCTTTTTTGCCTCTGCCCAAAGCAGGGAAGGCGTTTCGTAGAGCGATTCTTGAAGGGGGCTTGTTTTGGCTACAACGCAAAAGTCAATATTGCCAATTATTTTAGTACAATCAAAATCAATAAAATAGTCTTGCGCTACTTTATTTTTGAGTTCTTCTTCGCGAATATGAGCGTATGACATGCAAGTATTTTTTAAAAAAAGAGTTGAAATTTTTTCTTTATTCTCTAAACAAAGCCTTCTTTGCACCCACTCGAAGGCTATGATTGCTATCACGAAGATACAAAGTTCTTTTTAAAATAACTGCATTTTGAAAAGTTTTTTGAGTTGCTTTTAGGATAAACGCAGGAGATAAGTGCAGTAGTGTTAAGTTCTAAAAATCAGGTGCAAATGTAGGGACAAGGCATTGCCTTGTCCGCTGTGAGATTGAAATAAAAAAGGAATGAACCCCACCCTGCCCTCCCCCAAAGGGCAGTGATGTTAAATTCTAAAAATTAGATTCAAATGTAGGGACAAGGCATGCCTTGTCCGCTGTGAGATTGAAATAAAAAAGGAATGAACCCCACCCTGCCCTCCCCCAAAGGGAGGGTTTCAAAACCAAATTTTATTTCGTGTCAAATTTGAAAAAACTGTAATAAAACAAGGCTTTTTACAGAACTTAACATTATTGCGGACAAGCGCAGGTCTGTTCTACATATTGTTTTCCAACTATTCGCAAACAGACCCAAACTAATTTTATAGATTATTGAAAGAAAAAATAGCCCATTTTATCACTTTATTATTTGACAATTTTAAGAGAAAATACGACAAAAAGCGTACAAGCACTGATGCCTATTGCCACCATTCCCAAAATAGGATAGTGTTGGATTTGCCCTGTGGCGGCTTCGCTCACAATCCAACCGCCCAAAAGAGAGGCACTCCCCGAAGCCAACTGCTGGGCAGAGGCGTTGAGGCTCATAAAACTCCCCCTTCTGCTGGGTTCTACCGAAGAGGTGATAAGCGTTTGGGCAGGCACAAAGCGCGAGTTGGTTGCAATAAAAAACAGCGTTGTAACAACAAGGGCAGTCCAGAGTGGCACAGGGCTAAGATTCGTCAGGACGGCAATGACGGCAAAGGAACTCAATAAGGCTATCAAAAAGACCCGCGCTGCTCCAAATTTATCTACCCAACGCCCTGCCAAAGGCGCGGAAACTACCGTCGCTAATCCACCAAATAGGTAAATATACTTGATGTCTTGTTGCAAAAGTCCTACATTTCGTATCATATAGGGGCTGATGAAGGGAATGATAGAAAAATGCCCCATTATCATCAAAATAGTCAGGGCAAGGGCTTTCCGCAAGTTGGCATTTCCTAAGATGGAAAATAGTTGTTGTAATTTGTTTTCTTTTTCCAAATTAGCATCTTTTAGGTGCGCGTCCATAGCGGGCATCAATTTTAAAATGAGAAAAGCCATCACAAACACAAAACCGCCCAAAAGAAGAAACGGAAGTTGCCAATTATAGCTATCTGCCAAAATCAAACCCAACGGCACGCCCAACACAGAAGCTAAGGAAAAAGAGGTGCTGACAATGCCCATCGCCTTTCCTCTTTCCTCGAAAGGGTATAAATCGCTAATCACTGCCAAAACCAATGCGCCGATGATGCCGCCGAAAAAGCCCGTTAGGGTGCGTGCCAAAAGGAAAAATTCATAGCTGGGTGCAAAACTGCAAGCTATCGTACCCAAACCAAAACCAAACATGACCGCCAAGAGTGCCTTTTTTCTATCAAAACGGTCGATGAAAAAGACCCCAAAAATGCCTGCAAAGAAGGCACTGACCGCATAAGCCGATACCAAGTAGGTGAATTTTTGAGGCGGAATAGCAAAATCTTTCATCAAGACATCGCCCAAAGGCATGAGAATCATAAAATCTACGATATGCGCAAAATTGGAAAGTGCGAACAGATACAGTAAAAGCGTGCGAGGTTTCATAACAATAAGGAGAAAAGAAAGTAAAAGGAGCAGTCTTCTAAGTGGATATTAGTGATGTTAAGTTCCAAAAGTTAGGTTCAAATGTAGGGACAAGGCAATGGCTTTTCCGCAGTGAGAGGGAAACAAGCAAGAGGGAAACAAAAAAGGGTTTAAGACCCAAAAATAGGCTTGATACCAAATTTTATTTTGTTTCTAATTTTGACAAAAGAGGACTTTTGGCAGAACTTAACCTTATTGAGGTGGATACAAGGCGTATCTAAGGTATCTTGGAAAAGAGGGTTTGTAGCAAAGAAAGCGCGGATACAAAGTTGGAGGCGTTATTTATTTGTAGGTACAATGATATAAAAGTGTAATGAAAGCAACAAAAGTCATACGGAAAAAGTTGCGCTTGCGTTGTTGCTGCCTAAAAATAGAATACGGACAAAAAATAGACACACTTGTAAAGGCTTGATTTTAAACTCGTTACAAAGGTGAGAAACAGCGCAAAGGGGAGAATCGCTTTTTAGTGGCTATTTTTTTAGAAAAAAGCGGCAATAGATTTGGTAGTTTCGAAAAAAGACATTACCTTTGCACCATCATTCAAAGCGAGCTATTAGCTCAGTTGGTTTAGAGCGCTACCTTGACAGGGTAGAGGTCATTGGTTCGAATCCAATATGGCTCACTCAAATTTCAATTCTGGTTTGAATTTCCGTATATCATTCAAAAGTATATCATTCAAAAAAGAATTAGAAAAACTAAAAAGCACTAAAAGCAAAAATAAGAAAAGGTCAGGCTCACAGCACTGACCTTTTTTTGTTTCTAATAAGTTTGAGAAGGTATCGACTTACTGCAAAATGCGATAAAACGGTGGAAAAAACAAATTCTATTTACGAACTTTTACAAAATCGTAAAAAAAAAGGCGTAAAGTCCTTGGCACTGCTTCTCGACCCTGACGACATAAGCCTCGAAGCCGCTACCGCCTTAGCAAAGGAAGCCCAAGCGCAAGGCGTTGATTTTTTGCTGGTCGGGGGTAGCCTTATCTTTAATCAGGAAGTAGAAAACCTAATTCGGACGCTCAAAAAGGCGGCTTCGCTGCCCGTCCTGCTCTTTCCTTCGCAAGCGTGGCAAATTTCGGGGCAGGCAGATGCTATCCTATTTCTGTCCTTACTTTCGAGCCGCAACGCCGAACTTTTGATAGGGCAGCAGGTTGTGGCTGCGCCTTTGCTCAAAAATTTGGAGAAAAAAGAGGCTCTCGAAATCATTTCTACCGCCTATTTACTTATCTTTTGTGGCAATCTCACTACGGCGACTTACATGAGCCAAGCCCTACCCATTCCCTACGAAAAAGATAGCGTCGCTTTGGCTACTGCACTTGCAGGCGAACTTTTGGGCTTCAAAATGGTTTATTTAGATGGCGGCAGCGGGGCAGCGCGTCCTATTTCGCCTTCTATGATACAAGCCGTTGCCACACAGGTAGGGATTCCAATTTGGGTAGGTGGCGGTATTCGCACAGCCCAAGACCTACGGGCAGCATATCAGGCAGGTGCAGATGTGGCAGTGGTAGGCACTTCGGTAGAAGAAAATCCCGCCCTGCTCGGACTTTTCACCGAAGCCAAAAATAGCTATAATGCCTTTCCGCAAACCCCGTAAGATTGCCTACTTTAAGTTTCCAACAAAAAACAAATCTGATAATGTCCCTTTTGTTTTAAAAGGCTGCCTTGTCAGTTTTTTCTTTCGAATATGAAAATTTACCGCTTTCCTGCCAAAAAAGAATGGACGGCTTTGATGCAACGTCCGCTATTTGATTTTTCCAATTTGGAAGAAAAAGTAGCCCAAATCTTGCAAACAGTGGCGACACAAGGCGATACCGCTTTGCGCCACTATGCGCAACTTTTTGATAAAGTAGAGCCTACTTTATTAAACCATTTAGCCGTCGGTGAAGCCGAAATCGAGGAGGCAAAAACGCTTGTTTCGCCCGAATTGAAGCAGGCTATCAAGGAGGCGATTGCCAACATTAGGCTTTTTCATCAGGCACAAAAGGAGAACTTTCAGCCTTTGGAAGTTGCCAAGGGCATCCACTGTTGGCGCAAATCGGTGGCGATAGAAAAAGTAGGTTTGTATATACCGGGAGGAACGGCACCCCTTTTTTCTACGGTTTTGATGTTGGGTGTGCCTGCCCAAATTGCAGGCTGCAAGCAAATTATCCTCACTACGCCGCCTAATAGAGAGGGCAAAATTCACCCTGCGATTCTTTATGCGGCTTCACAAGTGGGTATTTCCCAAATTTTTAAAGTAGGCGGAGCGCAGGCGATTGCGGCTTTGGCGTATGGTACTGAATCTGTGCCAGCGGTCTATAAAATTTTCGGTCCGGGCAATCAATATGTAACGGCGGCAAAACAGTATGTAGCGCGACAAGGAGTAGCCATCGACATGCCTGCGGGACCTTCCGAAGTCTTAGTAATGGCAGATAGCAGTGCCGACCCTGCCTTTATTGCCGCCGATTTGCTTTCCCAAGCCGAGCATGGGATTGATAGTCAAGTCGTTTTCCTAACAGATACCGAACTACTTTTAGAATCTGTCCAGAAAGAATTGGCAAAACAAGTCGAGCATCTGCCACGCAAAGAGATGGCAAAGGCAGCCTTAGCCAATAGTCTGATGGTTTTGTTGTCGTCTAAATCAGAAATGATTGAATTTTCAAATCAATATGCACCCGAACATTTGATTATTGCTTTTGATGATGCCCAAGCGCAGGCAGAACACATCAGCGAGGCAGGGTCGGTCTTTTTGGGACACTACACGCCCGAATCAGTGGGCGATTATGCCTCTGGTACAAATCATACCTTGCCTACCAACGGCTTTGCGCGTGCTTATAGTGGGGTTTCTTTGGATAGTTTTATCAAAAAAATAACCTTTCAGACCCTCACGCCACAGGGTTTGCAGCATTTGGGAAAAACCGTAGAAGAGATGGCAGAAGCCGAACAACTTTTTGCCCATAAAAACGCCGTTAGTTTGCGTTTGGCAAAATTGCAGGAATTACCCTAAAAATGCAGGGGCAAATCTTTTTGACGGCTTTTGGCTCTGAAAACGCTTTTTTCCTTCAATCTAACTTCGGACAAGGCACTGCGCCTTGTCCCTACCCTAATCCATGATTTTTAGACTTTAAACTTGCCCTAAATAGTTTCGTCTTTGATTGATAAGCCCTTTGTAAGTTATAGTTGCAAGCCCAAAATGGTAACGTCATCGCGCTGGGGCAAATCGCGTCGGAAGGCTTCGAAGGCAGTCTGGAGGGCTTCTTTTTGGATAGGAAGCGGCTCTTGCTGCAAGTTTTTAAACATTTCTTTAAGACGGTGCGAGCCGATTTTTTCTTTGTCGTCGTTGGCTTGGTCGCCGTATCCGTCTGTGGTTAGATAAATAATTGCCCCTGTTTGAAGGCTTAGGCTGTGGTCTTGGAAGTGCTTTTCGCGCTTTCTATCTCTGCCCCCGATGGCGTATTTGTCGCCCCTAATTTCGTAGATTTCGCCGTTTTGGGTATAATAAAGCGGACGTTTTGCACCTGCAAAAACTACTTCAACGGCTGTATCGCTTTCCTTTTTGAAGACACAAAGGGCGATGTCCATGCCATCGTCGTTTTGTTTTTCGTCTTGTTTGAGGGCTAATTTGATGTCCTGATTGAGCTTTTTGAGAATTGCCGCAGGCGAGGTAAGTTTTTCGATGCTTACGATGTCGGTCAGTAGCGTGCTTCCTATCATAGACATAAAGGCACCGGGTACGCCATGTCCTGTGCAGTCGACCGCTGCCACAAATTTGTATTCGCCTTGTGCATGTAGCCAATAAAAATCGCCTGAAACAATGTCTTTGGGTTTGAACAAGATAAAATAATCTTCAAACATTTGGTTCATTTTTTCATAGGTAGGCAAAATCGACTCCTGTATCGTTAGGGCGTAGCGAATACTATCGGTGATATTTCGGTTTTTATCGCGTATAATTTCGTAGGCGGAGGCATTGTCGAGTGCAATTCCTACATAAACGGCTAAGGCTTGCAGAAGCGTGATGTCCTTTTCGGTAAAAGCCTCCTTGCGATAACTTTGCACCGTCATCACGCCAATGCTTCTATTTTCTACTACCAAAGGTAGGTAAATGGCGGCTTCGGGTTGCAAACGCTCGGCAAGCTGTCGCTCGTTGTAGTGAATGGCGGCTTTGCTTTCTACCCGATTGAGCCAAATTTTTTCTTTTTGTAGGAAAGCCTGCACTGCCAAAAACTGCTTATCGCCAATAAATTCGTAGTAGGAAGGCAGCGGCTTATTTTTTTCTATGAAAAATTTAAACTCTAATCGCTTTTCTGTTGCATTAAAAATACCAATTCCCAAACCTTCTAAGGGCATAAGGGGCTGCAAACGGTCGTAAAGCATTTGGGAAAGGTCGCTCAATTCGAGTGCCGTCGTGATTTTTTTGCCTATGTCTGAAACGGCTTCCAAAGTCGCCAAAGAAAGAGCCAACGATTTGTTTTGTTCCTCTATGCGGTCTTTTTGGGTTTCGATTTCTTCCTTTTGAAGGTTTAATTCGGCAGTGCGCTCCTGCACAATGCGCTCTAAGGCTTGCTTCTGATTTTCTACAATCTGTATGCGCCACCTATAAATTAGCCCCAAGAGCAGCAGCAGCGAAAGCACCAAAATAAGATAAAAAATCTTCTGTTGATACCAATAAGGTTTGATAATAAAATGAATACTTGCGCCTTCGTTGTTCCAGATGCCATCGTGATTGGCTGCCAAGACTTTAAATTCATACTTGCCCGGTGGCAAACTCGTGTAGCTAATCCTTCGCTCGCTCTGCGTCTGTATCCAATCTTTATCATAACCTACTAACTGATACTTAAAAGTAACTTTTTCGGAGGCGATAAAACTAAGTGCCGTAAATTCAAAATTGAGCCTTCGCCAGCCCTGTTCAAGTTCTAAGACTTGCCCTTTTTCTACCTGCCAAGCGAGCGTGTCGGTGAGGACTTTTTCTATATAAACCGAAGGCATTACGGCATTGATGGGAATTTTATTGGGATTGATGACCGATACGCCCCCCAAAGTAGGTATCCAAATTTTGCCATCTTGGGCTTTACAAAAGTGTACTGCCCCTGTACATTCCTCGCTTTTCATGCCATCATCTTTATTGTAAAGACGGGGCGCAATTTTGGCTCTCTTTCCACGCATGACCTCATAAAAAGCCAACTTCTCTTCCTGCCACACGCCTAAGTTGGAAGAAAACCAAATCATGCCCGAATCGTCGTCGGTGATGTCAAAGACGCTCTCTGCTCCTAAGCCTAAGTTCTTATCTAAGGTGAAAATTTGCGCTTTTTCGGGTTGTAGGTATTGGCTGATGATAGAAATACCGCTGCTGGTTGCTATCCAAATGGCATTTTCCTTTACATCTTCATAAATCCCAAAGGCGCGATTATCTGCCAATCCTTTGTCGAAATCGAAGACCGTTAGCAGGTTGCCTTCTTGGTCTAAAATAGCAATTCCCGCATTATTGGTCGCTACCGCAATCTTACCCTCTTGCAAGGCTTTGATTTGCATGATAAAATTAGCGGGCAGTTTTCCATTGTCTTTGTTAAGTTGTGAAAAAGTGCCGTCTTGGTGCAAAATGCTAATGCCTGCCGAGCGCGTGCCTATCCAGATGTCGCCTTTTTCGGATTCAAAAACAAGTCGCGCCTGTTCGTCGCCTAAGCCTTCTTTGATGGAAAAGAGCGTTTTTTGGCTTTCTGAAAAGGTAGGCTTAGGTTCAATTTTTAGCACGCCTTTGTAGGAGGCTATCCAAAGATTGCCCTTGCTATCTTTGAGAATCCCACGCACGCGCTCATTTTCAATCCACTTTTCGAGCGAAAGTGCCGTTACGCTGTTTTGTTCTTTTCTTTCATCTATGATATTGATGATGCCCGCATCTGTACCCACTAAAAAGACCTGCGGCTCTACTTCATAAATTTTATTGACCGAAAGCGAAGCCATGCCCTCGCTCTGTGTATAGTTTTCAAATTTGCCCTGACGGAGGCGCACCAAGCCATTTCTATAAAGAGAAACCCAAAGACTGCCTTCTCTATCATAACTCATGCTGGTTACGTTTAGGGCGATGTCTTCTATCTTATCCAAAAAATCCAAAGAGCCATTGGGCAGCAGCCTGCCTAATCCCTTTGTTGTGCCTATCCAAATCGTGCCTGCCTCATCTTCTAAAAGATACATCACCGAATACGATTCAGTGGCTTCTATAAAGGTGAAATTCTTGTTTTCGTAGCGAAGTAAGCCATTGCGCGTTCCAACCCAAATTCTACCTTTTTTGTCTTCTAAAAAAGAAAGTATGTTGTTGGTCTTGAAGGCAGGGGTGTTTTCAAGGGTATGATGCACAAATTTCTCCCCATCTTGATAGTCGAAAACGACAACGCCATTATTTTCTGTGGCAGCCCATATCTTGCCATTTTTAGTAGCCAATAGGCGCGGAATAGATTGCCCTACCAAAGGAGCGTAGGTATTCAGTGCCTCAAATTTTTCTTTTTTCCTATCAAAGATAAAAAGCCCATTGCCGATAGAGCCTAAAAAAAGCAGGTCGGGATAGCGTTTGTCGAAGGCAATACATTGCAACGGACATTCTATAAAATTCGCATCTTTTCCAAAATAGCGAAAAATCCCTTTTTGATAGCGCACCAAGCCCCCACGCCCTGTCGCGACAAACCAGAGCGCACTATCAGGCGTTTCGAATAGGTCGGCGAAGGTAACAGAATGTAAGCCCTCGATGTTCGAAGGGTCGTAGGTAGTGAAGCGAACGCCGTCAAAACGGTTGATGCCTAAATAAGAAGTAACCCAAAGATAGCCTTCCGAATTTTGGCGCACGCGCGTTGTGGTGCTGGACGAAAGCCCTGCCTCGGTGTCCCATCTCTCTGCAATGTACTGTGAGAGTTGTTTCTTAGGATTTAAGGCTTGCCCCCATAGCGTCGATAAGGTCAGCAAACTGCCTACCCAATAGAATAGGAAGGTGTGCAGACCAATTTCAATACCTAAGCGCAAAATAAAATGTCGCCTTTCCAAATTTCTGCTGTCTATTTTCTCTTTCAAGGTCAAATGGGATTTAAGAGAAAGTACGCAAATAGTAGCATCAATGCCCTTTTTGCTTCTGCCCTGCCTATTTTGTTTTTAGACTTTGTTCTCTTTTTTGCTAAAAAAGCTAAAAACGGTAGGTAGGCAATCCAATAATAAGGGTTTTCTCTTAGAAAAACAAGTGCCTGCTTCAATTTAACGTGAATATTGTGTAAAAAAAGAGTAAGTTGGCGGTTCTGTTGGAAAGAGATGTTTTTTTAGATTGAAAAAAAATAAAAAACTAAGCAAAAAAATATCTAAACAAAAGACTCATTTCTGCACCCTCATTCACCATTTTATTTTGATTTGATATGGGCTGCATTTCGGGCAGGTATCCAAGCCGCCAAAAAAGTAACGCCTGCAACGGTGATGCCTACCAAAATAAAGTCGGTAACTTCCATCTTGACAGGATAGGCGTTCATCAAAGACATTTCTACGCCCAATTTGATAAAGCCATACTTCTGCTGCGTCCAGACTAAGAGATAGCCCATGAGCAAGCCCAAGATTGCGCCGCCAAAGGCGATAAGTGCGCCCAAAATAAGATATAAGTTGCGCAACAAATTAGGTGAAGCCCCCATTGCGGAAAGGATAAAATGGTCGTGCTGCTTTTCTATGGCAAGCATCGCTAAGGAAAAGAAAATATTAAAACTCGCGATTCCCAAAATAAACGAAAAGGTGATGTAGGCAAATAGCCGTTCTATTTTAAAAGCGCGTAGGATAGTGGCTTGCTGCTCTTCCTGATTTTCTACTTTAAATTTATCGCCCAAAAGTGAGCGCAATTTTTTTTGCAGTGCCTTAATGGTTTTCTCTTTGCCGTCGGTGGTCTTGATTTCGAGCGAAGTGCGCTTGTTTTGGTAATCCATAAGTTGGCTTGCAAATTCTATAGGCACAATGACGTTGGCTTGGTCGAATTGCTGTTCTATAAAAAGCACCCCTGCGGCTCTTAGGCTGCCTTTGTGAAAGGCACTCAAAGGATTGGTGGGCGATACTGTTTTTTTGTCGCGATTTGGATACCAAAATTCCAAAGGCGTGATGTCATTGGAAAGCGAAACGGAAAGACGCGCCTGCACGCCATAACCTAACAAGGCAAAATAAGCGTCCTCGCCTTTGATTTTAAATTCGCCTGCGGTAAGTTTTTCGGCAAGGCGATATTGTTGATAAAAATTATCGCTCACCCCTTTTACATTTACCGCCATCTGCCCATCTTGGTAGCGGAGCAGGGCATTGTCTTCTATGACCTCTGTTAGGGCGATTACCTCTGGCAGGTCGAGGATTTGTGTGTAAAGTAGGCTATCTGCCTGAAAGGTTTTGCCCCTGCTTGGGCTGACCTTCAATTCGGGATTGTGTGAGGTGTGCAAACTTCGCGTTAGCTCTTCCAAACCATTAAAAACAGAAAGCACCGCCACAAGTGCCGCCGAGCCTATTGCAACGCCGATAACGGAGAGAATGGTAAGAAAGTTGATAAAATTTTTTTTCTTTTTAGAAAAAAGATAGCGTTGGGCTATAAAAAGCGAAGTTTTCATACTCGATATCAAAGGCAGAAAAGAAGCACAGTAGAATTGTTAATGGTTAATCGTAGGTCGATTGTGGAGAAGCAGAGCCTGCCTAAAAAGATAGGGACTCGAAGCATTTGCCTTCACAATTAACCATTAACAATTTAAAAATTAGCGTCTTTCTTTGATACGTGCCGCTTTACCCATCAAACCACGCAAGTAGAACAAACGCGCTCTGCGTACTTTGCCTCTGCGTACTAATTCAATTTTATCGACATTAGGCGAATTGATAGGGAAAACGCGCTCTACACCCACCCCATTAGACACCTTGCGAACTGTAAAAGTTTCGCCGTTGCTATTAGTGTGGCGGCGTTGGATAACTACGCCTTGGAATTGCTGTACGCGCTCTTTATCGCCTTCTTTGATTTTTACGTGAACGTTGATGGTATCGCCTGCACGAAATTCAGGAAAATTCTTTTCCTTCAAAGCCTCGCTGTATTCTTTTTCTACAAGCGCAATGAGTGGATTTTTCATAAGACAAAGATGTAACAAGAGGGATATTTGAAAAACAGACTGCAAAGGTAGTAAGAAAACTTGGGCTTGACAAAGTTTTGCCCCTTTTTTTTGATGACAAATTCCCAAAATTTGCGCCTTTGCGTTATTTCTATTGCTAACTTTCCAAAAAGAGGAGGCTTTCTATGGCTTACAATTTAGAAATGCTCTAAATTATACCCAAAAAAGGGTCTGCGCCGCCTTTAAGAGTCAAAATATTGCGATTTTTACGAAAGGTTTGCATTTTTGCTTGCAAATAGTAGGCGTGCCGAGTATTTTTGCGGTATCTTGTGGCTTTGAAAGCCCTATCTTATTGGTTGTCTTGTTGTATTTTAGGATAGCTTGGGGCAGCCTTGTTATGGGCTTATTGATACCTTTGCAGCAAGCGTGCAAACAAAAGCGTGCTACAAAAGCGTTTTTGCGTCAAAAACTTGACCTATGCCAATTCATATCCTCCCTTTTATCTCAAACAATTTCACAATTTTATGACTGATTCTCTCAATTATTTTGCATATATCTTCCAGATTTTGCTTTTTGTCGCGCTCTTGGGTGCGACGGCACTTTTGGTGTATCAGCGTTTCAAGGCTATCCGTAGGAATATTCTTTTGGGTAGGGATTTGGAAATGCCCGAAAACAAACAAAAAGGTTTGGGCAAAGTCTTAGAATTTGCCGTAGCCCAACGCAAGATGTTTGCCCGCCCGATTGTGGGTTTGCTACACTACCTCATCTTTGCAGGTTTTGTCCTTATCAATAGCGAACTGCTCGAAATTGTCTTAGACGGACTGACAGGCAGCCATCGCCTTTTTGCAGGCTTTTTGCCCACTTCTTTGTACCAGTTTCTGATTGGTTTTTATGAATTGATGGGCTTTTTCGTTGTCGTTGCTTGTGTCGTCTTTTTTGTACGAAGAAATGTTTTGAAGGTAGAGCGTTTTCAGAAGCCCGAAATGAAAGGGTGGGCATCTCTCGATGGCAATCTGATTCTGATTTTCGAGGTGATTCTGATGTTTTTCCTTTTCACCATGAACGCCACAGATAGCATTTTGCAGGAGCGTGGAGCGGCGCACTATGCCATTTTCGAAAGTCCGACGCGCTTTTTGGTGAGCCAATTTTTTATACCACTTTATAGCGGCTTTTCTGATAGTTCTTTGGTTTTGATAGAAAGAACGGCTTGGTGGGCGCACATTTCGGGTATTTTTGCCTTCGGCATTTATGTTACGTATTCTAAACATTTGCATATCATTATGGCTTTCCCTAATACCTATTATACACGCCTACAAGCCAAAGGGAAGGTTGAAAATATGGAAAGCGTAACCAACGAGGTCAAAATCGCGCTCGGAATAGCAGAACCAGACCCCAACGCAGACCCTAATGCCATGCCTGAACGTTTTGGCGCAAAAGATGCTACCGATTTGACTTGGAAAAACCTCATGGACGCTTACGCCTGTACCGAATGTGGGCGTTGTACCGATTCCTGCCCTGCCAATCTGACAGGCAAAAAACTTTCGCCACGCAAGATTATGATGGATACGCGCGATAGAATAGAAGAAATTGGGGCGCAAATGGATAGCTTGGGGGAAAACTACCAGCACGACGGCAAATTTTTGTATGGCGACTATGTAAGCAAGGAAGAACTTTTAGCCTGCACCACTTGTAATGCCTGTGTCGAGGCTTGTCCCATTAGCATCAGTCCGTTGGATATTATTATGCAGATGCGCAATTATGTCGCGATGGAAGAGGCAAATGTACCCGATTCTTGGAAATCGATGCTCACCAACGTAGGCAATAACGCCGCGCCTTGGGCTTTCCCTGCCTCCGACCGCTTTAATTGGGCGCAGGAAACAAAGTAAGATGATGTAAACAAGACTTGTCAATATGATTTGGATAGACCAAAGGGCTTTCAAAACCCTTTGGTTTTTTTGTGAGGCAGGATTATAGCACAATGATAACGTCCTTATAGCGCAGCCTTTTCTATGACCCCACAAAGCTGCTCCATCGTGAAGGGTTTGGCTAAAAAGCTGGTCGCGCCTGCCTGAAAAGCCTCCTGCTTACGCGCCGAACGTGCTTCGGTGCTGATAAGAATGACGGGCAAATTTTGATACCGTTCTAAGGCTCTGATAGCCCTGACAAGGTCTATGCCGTCCATTTCGGGCATATTCAAATCGGTTAGGACGATACTTATGTTTTTTTGCTGTAAAATTTGTAAAGCCTCTTTGCCTTGTGTGGCTTCCAAGACTTCATAGCCTTTGTTTTCTAAGGCAATTTTGACGACGCGGCGCGTGCTGGCAAAGTCATCAACGATAAGACAAGTTTTTGAGAAACCCATAAAGTTTTGATTTTAAACCTAAAAAAAAGAAACCTGAAAGAAAAAGGTACGCCTATTTTGGGGTAGAAAAAGTACGCTAACGTGCGGCACAATCAAAACCATTGCGCCACAAGTTTAAAAGCAACTTTAATAAAGATTGTTTAGGTTTGGACTTCTTAAAAAGATGGGGTTTAAAATCTTATCCCAAAGCTACACAAAATTTTTCTATTTCGAAAAAATGTTTAAATTAGGGGCGTGTTTTGTCCTACCTTATCTGTACCCTACCCCATGCAATTCGAATTTGAACACCAAGACCGCCGCTATCGCTTTGATAGCCGCCATTTTCACAATTTGGCACTTCCGCTACGTGCAGGTGGCGAAAATCCTAATTGCTATTATGCACAAAATCCCGACTACAAAGTCATACGATTTGGCGATAGCTTTGTAGGCAGTGTAGCCGAAGGGGGCAGCGTCAATTATTTCGAATGGACAATCACCCCACATGGCAACGGCACACATACAGAATGTTACGGACATATTGCCAAAGAAAACAAAACTGTGGATACTTGTTTTGAAAAGCATCTTTTTTTTGCCAAAGTAATTTCATTAGAACCTACACAAGTTCCCTCTACCTTTGAAAAAGACACAACCGATTCTATCATTACCTTAGCCCAAATCAAGACGGCTCTACAAGGCGATTTTTATTTGAAAGAAAAGGGCGTAGAAGCCTTGATTATCAGAACTTTACCCAATCAGGAGGCGAAAAAAAATCGCGCTTATTCAGGCACAAATCCCCCTTATTTTGAGGCTACGATAGGCACTTGGCTTGCCCAACAAGAAGTAGCACATTTTCTCACCGACTTGCCCTCGGTGGATAGAGAATCGGACGGTGGTGCGCTTGCCTTTCACAAAAATTTTTGGCAATATCCCCAAAATCCGCGCCCGCTTGCAACTATCAGCGAGCTAATTTTCGTCCCACAAGAGGTCAGAGATGGCAATTATCTTTTGTCGTTTCTTTTGCCGCGTTGGTCGACAGATGCAGTGCCTTCGCAGCCCATTTTATATGATTTGCTTAGTTTTTGATAAGCCTAATAGCAAAACCATTTCGTTTTTTTTGGAAATGGCAATATCTTTGCCCCTACAAAAGAACATTTGCAGCCCCGAAGGTTTGCAGTACCCAACAATTTGCCAAACATCTTGCCACACCACTTGGAAGACGAAAAACGCCACCTACCACCTTTGAGGCTATCCAAATCGCTTTCAATGCCTAATCAAGACTCGAAAAATCTCGAACAATAACGCACTCAAATAGAAAATACTACTTTTCTTTTTCTAAAATTAGTACAAAAATGCACAGCTCCGCCTTTCAAGCTGTTCGGTTGGGACTCTTCACCTTTCTTGCCTTATACCTTTCACTTTCGCTGGGGGCAGACCTCTTGGGCGCACCACAAGATAAAGCCGTTACCTTCGTAAGCGGACATCTCACCCTGACCGATAAAAATGCCGCTACGCCCCAACTGCTCGAATGTCAGCTCACGATACAAAATCTAAAAACAGAGCAAAATGAGGTGCGTGTCTTTCCGCCCGAAGCGCAACAGGGCAAATTTTTCGCTTTACTTGCCCCCAATCAGACCTATCAGGTATCCATTCTGCCCATAGGTTTTGAAAATGCCTACACCTTCGAGCTACACATTCCTGCCCAGACTTATTATTACGAACTTGATAAAGAAATAGAATTTGAAGCCGTTATGCTTTTGGGTAGGAAGGTAAAAGAAACGGCAGTTTTGAAAAAAGAATACCAGCGTTTGCTCAAAGTAGAAGATTCGCTCAAAGCCGATGCAGAGCAACTCCGCTACGATTTTATGATTGCTTTTCAAGATTATCTTTTTTCACAAAACGACCCCGAACTCTTCGAAACTGCCCAAACGTTGATAGACGAAGGGACAGTAGAAATTAGCCTTGCTAACTACCAAAGCACTGCCGAAATCGCACCCGACGCAACCTATGACGACCTTTTCACTACCCTTGAAAGTGCCTTCGAAGACGGCGATTCGCTTTTGCTGACCAGCATGTTCCGCGACGAGGAAAAGCAGGGCTATTTTATCTCCGCCTTAGAGAATGAAAGTAGCAAGGCACAAAACCGCCCCGAATATGCCTTTTCGCTGCCCATAGAAGCGCAAATGAAGCCCGACTTGCGCACCGTCATACAGCAACATTTCATTTATTTTGACCCCCAGCAACGCCGCAATCTCGATGTTTCGCAAAGCAGTAAATTAGATGAAATTATTAGTTGGCTTAATCGCGAACCGCAGGCTTCCATAGAAATTTACGGTAGGTTTCCCGACATGGAACACAGCGACAAAATGGGAGCGCAGCATCTGCACGACAATTATTTGCGCACGCGCACCGTTTATCGTTATATCAAAAGCCGTTTGCAGGACAAGCGAAAAATTGCCTTTGTTGTTTTTGGTCTAAACCATAATTTGGAGGTTTTAGAAAAAGAAAATGAAACAAATCCGAAACCGCAAGTAGAAATTCGCATCTGTGGCAATAATTAGCCCTAAGCTCTGTTTTTTCTTTGGGTAGGCTTTCTGCCCCTATTGGCTCTACCACTTCAACCCACAAGCTCGTGAAAATCGCTACCTTTCGTTTCCAAACTTTGCGTTTATTTTTTCTACTGTTCTTTTTTTGGTTCTTCGCCTCTGTTCAAAATTCGCAGGCGCAGTACAATAAATATGAACTTAGGGCGGGTCTGATATTGAATTTTGTCAAATACACGCTTTTTCCTGCCGAAGCCTTTTCAGGCACAAACGACCGCATTAAGATAGGCATTTTAGGCGACGACCCTTTTGGCGGCACAATAGAGCGCGTCTTGATAGGGCGACCTGTGCAGGGCAGGCATTGGCGCATTGTACGGGGAAAGAAAGCGAAGGAAGTATGGAATTGTCATGTGGTCTTTATTTGTCAGTCTGAAAAAAACAACATCAAGGAAATATTGGAGTATCTGGGGCAGTATCCGACTATTACCATTGGCGACCAAATTCCAAATTTCTGCCAATATGGAGGCATCATCAATTTTATAGATGGAAAATACAACTTCGAAATCAATTCCAACGCTGCCAAAAGTGTCAAGCTCATCTTAGACGCACGCCTGCTCAATATGGCGCGAAATATCATAGGGGATACAACAAAACCATAATTTTTACTTTTCAAATTACTCACATTTTCTTACCTTTTATATGAAAAAAATCATTTCGTATGGTGCTTTAATGGGACTTATTTTTTTCTTATCTGCTTATTCTTGCACTTCTTATGCACAGTGGAATACCAAACCTTTTGAGCCAAAAGCGGACATGGTTGCTATCAAGCCCACTGATAAAGAAGTAAAGCTAAAAGTAGGACAAAAGTTGTATTTTTCAATGATAGCGCATGGTTCAGTCGGTTTGGGCGCAGAGGCAAATTCACAAGATAGCACCGTTCTAAATCGCATAGAAATTCATACCGCTCACCACAATCCCGACGAGGAAGGCATGACAGGAAACGACAAAGCAACTATCACCTTCGTATTCGAGGCTCTTAAAAATGGCAAAACGACCCTTATTACCCAAGAAAATTTTAGAGGCGAGGTGCGTAATGTCAGAAAAATTAGGGTGATTGTAAAATAAGTAGTTGCTTTTTAGACTTTATTCACTCATTGCTGGTATCCTATGGCTTTCTATGGGAGTGATGTTAAATTCTAAAAATTAGATGCAAATGTAGGGACAAGGCATTGCCTTGTCCGCAGTGAGATTGAAATAAAAAGGGTTTTCAGTCCCAAAAACAGGGTTTAGCCCAAATTTTATTTCGCTTCTAATTTGACAAAACAAGACTTTTCACAGAACTTAACATTACTGCTTTCTATGGGAGGCTGGCAATGGTGCTTTTTTCCTATACTTTAATCGCTTATTTATGATAGCCAATACCCCTAAGCCTCCCTATTATGCCGTCATTTTCAGTAGTCTAAGAACCGAAAAGGACGAAGGTTATGAAGAAATGGCAGAGCTAATGATGAACTTAGCCGCTCAACAAAGTGGCTTTTTGGGGGTGGAGAGTGTTCGCGACGGATTAGGTATTACCATTTCTTATTGGCAAGACCTTCGCGCTATTCAGCAGTGGAAGCAAAATTCAGAACATCAAATTGCACAACGGAAGGGGAGGGCAGATTGGTACAAACAGTACAAAGTAAGAATCGCAAAAATAGAAAGAGATTATGAATTTTTATAGTTGCAAATTTTAATAACCTTGCTCTTTCCGGCGTTGTTACAACGGTCAAAAGGTCAAAAAACGGGGTTTTGTGCTTTGCACAAGCCTCCTGAACCCCCACCCTGCCCTCCCCCCATAGGGGAGGGTTCTAAAATCAAACTAATTTTCGGGATTTTGCATAACAAAGCAAAGATATTTTATGATAAAAAAGCCCCGCCCTATGGGGGCGTGGTTTGGGGTGGGGTGCATTTAAGACTTTTATCGTTGCAACAACGCCCTCTTTCCCGAAAAGGCTGCCCTTCATAATCATTGGCGCAACCTTTGGCTTAACTTTTGCGTTTTATTGCCAAACCTAAACCTTCTATACCCATGCTTAATTTCATTTGGCTTATTTTGAAGCGCATCGATTGGAAACAAATCATTATCGGAATTGTCATTAAAAAGTTATTAGGTAGAATTTTTCGTTAATGCGTCTTCCGCGCTAACCAAAAGTGTCCAAAAGATACGGCTTCGAAAGCAGTCTTTTGGACACTTTTATTTTTTAAATTTTATATAAAGTAGCTTCTTCTAATCTACAGTTGTACCAACCTGTATCGATGACTGCGCCCCAACTTTTGTAAAATTCTATGGCAGGGGTGTTCCAATCCAAAACTTGCCAAACCATCATCTTGACCTCTAATTCCTGCGCCTTGCGTGCTGTGGCGGCAAAAAGAGCCTTGCCTATTCCCTTGCCACGCACTTTTTCGGTTACGACTAAATCTTCCAAATATAGACAACGTCCTTTCCAAGTAGAATAGCGAACGTAGTAAATCGAGATGCCCACTAATGCGCCTTGACTTTCTGCCACCAACATGCCAAAGGCGGGGTTCTGCCCAAAACCGTCGCGCAACATTTCTTCGGGGGTATTGCTGACCGCGTGAGGGGCTTTTTCGAAAAGTGCCAATTCTTCTATCAAAGCAAAGGCAGCAGGGACATCTTGCGGACGCGCCTGACGAATTTCAAAAGTAGGGTTTTGCATATTCTAAATGATTATTTTAAACGGTTATTTTAAATGATTTTGAAACTATCAAATCAAAAGAAAGAAAAAAACAAAGAAGCGAAACAAGAGAAAATCAAAACTTTTAGGGACAACAAGGACAAAAGTCAACGCCCTTTTGTAGGCGCAATTTGCAATTTTAGGCAAATTTAGCTAAAATTGCACGAAAAATAGTGCCTTCTTCGCACAGCTCCTTCTATTCACCTTCCCTCCCCTTTGTGGTGCTTTCCCATTTTGGCTTTTTACGAATCCCTACCAGCGGCAAGACCAGCGATAATTTGCGTACCGTTTGCGCTACGCCTTTTGGTATGCTGCTTTGCGTAGCCTTTGTGGGCTTGTGGGCTTTGTCTTCCCTTTCTGCCCTTGCCCAACAAGTGCCGCCTGTGGGTAGTGGCTTTGCTTCGGGCTTTTATCCCGAACAGTATTACGCGCCCTCACACTATCGCGCTGATGCGCAAAATTGGGCAGTGGTAGTAGATGAAAGGGGAATTTTGTATGTAGGCAATACCGAAGGCGTTTTGTTGTATGATGGTTTGCGGTGGGAAAAAATCGAGGTCAAAAATAAAAGTGTGGTACGCGCCTTAGCCGTAGGTGAAAATGGGCGCGTCTATGTAGGTGCGATAGGCGAATTTGGCTATTTAGAAAATACGGCGCAGGGGAAAAAACGCTATGTCTGTTTGAGTGATAGTTTGAAAGAAAAGCCCAACGCGCCCAATCCTATTCCTTTTTCGGATATTTGGCAGGTGCTGCACACCCCCGAAGGGACTTTTTTTGCAGCTATGGCAGCTTTTTTTCGCTATAAAAATGGAAAGGTCAGTTTTTGGAAAAACGACAAAAACGAATTTTTCAAAATCGGCTATGTAGAAAACAAAATTTGGCTCTCCAAAGCAAGCCAAGGACTCATGACCCTCGATGGGCGCGATTCCCTTGTCTTGCTACCCGAAGGCGAAAGGTTTAAGGGCGTGCGGCTCTATTTTACTGCGCCGCTTGATGCAGAAAGCACCCTCTTTTTTACCAATCCGCGCAAAGCCAACACGCTTTTTTGGAAATACCACCACACCCATTCTGCCCACAGAAAAAGCTACCCCGATAGCCTTTTTAGCCCTGCCTTTGCAGCCCAAGATGAGATGAGCCTCTATCGCAGGCAGTCGTATGAAGCCTTTTCGTTGGAAAAATTAGGGCTACCCCAACTTTTTGCTGTTCCTACCCTAAGCAAAGGCGTTGTGATTATAGAAAAAAATGGAAAAGCTAAGGACTTTTTAGACAAACAAAACGGACTTACTGACGAGCGCGTCTTTGGCGCAGCACCTCTTCGGCGAGGGCTTGCCTTAGCAACGAACAAAGGTTTTTCGCTGCTGCAATACCCTTCTGCTTTTCAGTTTTGGAGCGAAAGAAAGGGCAACTTGTATGAAGTGCAAAAAATAGGACGGTACAAAGGTGAAATGATTGTTTCACAAAAAAATGAGATTTCGAACTTGGCGCAAACGCGCTTACTCAAAAACAAGGAGAGTTTGGCACGTCGTAATGTTTGGTTTATCGAAGAGATAGAAATAGAAGGCGAAAAGCCCGAAAGTTTTTTGCTTATCGGCAGTTCTTATGGCATAGAAGTTTGGAAAGATACCACACTTTTACACGAATTTTACAATAAAAATGCCTTTTTTATTAAAAAATTATCCCCCAAATGGATACAAGCACAAAATCTTCCTACTCACAGCTTTTTGGTAGGCGTTGGCGATAGTTTGGCTATTTTATCCTACCACAACCAAAAATGGATACCCAATCGGCCTGCTTGGGGAATTGGGGCAGAGGCGCGTGGCGCAGTTATTGATGGGGCAGGTAGTATGTGGATAAGTACCTCATTTCAAGGCACTTATCGGCTTTTTCTAAAAGATTCTTTGCAAAAGAAAAGCCTTGCGATTGCGCGTTATGACACACTCAAAGGGCTGCCTACTAATAATTTCATCTCACCTTATTTTGAAGCCGATACGCTTTATTTCCTAACCGAAGCAGGCTTTTATCGCTACCAAACAGAAAGCGACAAAATAGTGGCAACGCCCTTTCGAGGCATAGATTTGGGCAAGGCGCAGGTAGCGATAGAAAATGTGCTTTCTGATTCAGATAAAAATTATTACCTTCTTTTGAAAGACCTTTCAGGCAAACGCCCGCGTATGCGTTGGGTAGAAAAGTGGGCGAAAGAGCCTAATGGTACGTATCAGCGTTTGGCAAGTCCGTTTGCGGTGCTGCCCGATATGGCATTTACGGCATTTCTACTCGATTCGCAGGCACTTTGGGTAGGCGGACAGGAAGGCTTATATCGCTTTGATTTGCCCATAGAAACGCCCAAAAAAGTAGCCTTTGAAGTCTTTTTGCGCAACATCTACCTGCAAGAAGATTCTCTTTTGGCAGGGGCATTTTACGATTTTAGCCGCCCCCTCGAACTCGATTTTGCCAAACAGCGGATTCATTTTGAATTTGCCACAGACGATTATTTTTACGAAAAGCGAACCCAATACGCCTACTTTTTAGAAGGTTTAGATGAAAATTGGTCGGAATGGAGCTATGAAAAGAAACAAGTTTTCCACAACCTTTCCGAAGGCAATTATACTTTGCACCTAAAAGCCAAAAATATCTGGGGGCAGGAAACGGAAGTCAAACGCTTTACTTTCAGGATTTTAGCACCTTGGTATCGCCGCTGGTGGGTGCAAGCCATCGCTATTGGCGTGCTTATCGCAATGGGGGCAGGACTGGTTCGGATAGGCGTGGTCTATAATTTGCGCCGCCTTGAAAGGAAAAATAGGGCTTTGGAAATGGCAGTACGCGAGCGCACGCAAGAAATACAACTCAAAAATGCAGAATTAGAACAGCAAAAAGAGGAAATTTTGGTGCAATCTGAAAACTTAAAAGACCTCAATCGCGACATTCTGACCCAAAAAGAAACCTTAGAGTTGAAAAATTTGGAGATTGAAGCCCAAAAAGAAATTTTGAGCAAACAAAAAGATTTGCTCGAAAAAACCTACCAAGACATCAGAATTTTGAGCGAAGTAGGGCAGGAACTAACTGCAACCCTGCAAGCAGATGCCCTCATTCAGCGGCTCTACCTGCGCCTTCAAGCCCTGATGCCGCTCGATGCTTTTGGGGTGGGCATTTGGAACAAACACAATCAACGTCTTGACTTTCAGGGTTTTATGGAAATGGGCGTACCCCTTCCTTTTCACTATGAAACCTTAGACGAGGCAGAGCAATATTCTATTATTTGCTTTTCGCAAAATCGCGAAATTTTGGTCAATGACACAGCAGAGCAGCCCGAACCTGCCGCTTCCCGACTAAAAGAAGGCGAGGACATGCGCTCACTCATTTATCTGCCTCTGCGCTTAGGCGATGAAATTTTGGGAGTCATGACGGCACAAAGTCGGGAAGCCTACGCCTACGAGTATCGCGATTTGGCGATGTTGCGCTCTTTGGCTACTTATACCGCCATTGCGATTGCGAATGCGACAAGTTATCAGGAATTGCAGCTCAAAAATCAGGATATTACCGATAGTATTCGCTATGCGCAAAATATCCAACAGGCGATTTTGCCTAAAAAGACCCTCACAAACCAACTTTTTAAAGCCTACTGCCTTTTGTATCAGCCCAAAGATTTGGTAAGTGGTGATTTTTATTGGTTTGAAACGATACGTTTTGAAGGTCAGATTTGGCATTGGGCAGCCGTTGCCGACTGCACAGGGCATGGCGTTCCCGGTGCTTTGATGGCGATGCTTTCGGCTACTTTGCTCAAACAAATTATTGTAGAAAACCACATTTCAGACCCTGCCGAAGTTTTGTACAAACTGCATGAAGGAATCCAACAAGCCTTAGCACAGGGCGGCGAAAGTGGCAACAATGACGGACTCGACATAGCCCTTTGTGCGTGGCGCAAAGAAGAAGGTAAGATTTTGGTACAATTTGAAGGCGCAAAACGTCCGCTTTGGTATGGATATGATAAAAAATTAGAAATTAGGCAGGGAAGCCGTAGCAGCATTGGCGGAAAGCAGCGCAAGGGCGTGGCTTTCGAAACCAAACAGCTTTCCTTTTCTGCCGAAAAAGACCTAACGATTTATCTCTTTTCCGATGGCATCATAGACCAAGCAAACCTCGAAGGGACAAAGTTTGGTACGCCTACCCTGTTGCAACTTTTGGAATCGATGCAGGAGCGTCCTTTAAAGGAGCAAGAAAGCGCACTGAAAGAAGCCCTACAAAGGCATCAGGGAGATGCCGAGCAGCGCGACGATATTTGTTTTTTAGGTTTTAAAGTCTAACCGTCGCCGAGGGCGTTGCCCGTCGGCGAGGTTTAAACCCCGTTTAAACCCGATTTAAACTATGTTTAAACCCTGTTTAAACTCTATTTAAACTACGTTTAAATCGGGTTTAAAAATCCTTTCACTTCGTTTTACTAATTTCAGACAAGGCAATGCCTTGTCCCTATAAGTATCGCTCTGAATCCTCTTTCAAAAATCAATCTTCGTCTTCCCATTCGAAAAGGCTTTCCCTACCCTGACTTTCTACATAAAGAGTCGCCTTTACTGCTCCTTCTGCCATATCGAGGCGCATTTCGAAGCCCAACTTTTCGCATACTTTTTTCATGGCTATATTTTCGGGTAGGATGTCGGCGTGCAGGATTTCTATTTTTTCGCGCTTGCAAATTTCTACAATTTGCGATAAAAAAACTGTTCCCAAGCCTTCGCCCTGATAGTCGTCGATGATGGACATCGCAAATTCGGCTTCTTGTGTGCCAGAAAAGCGAACACAACGCGCAGCCCCAATGACAAGCGGCTCTAATTCGCCGTTTTGATTGGGCAATGCTGTTTCGCAGACTAAGGTTATCTGTCGTTCGTAGTCGGCAAAACAAAGCCGCGAAAGCCGCTCATGCGAAATTCTTTGGTCTAAACTGACATTGTGAAAGAAGCGAAAATAGACGCTTTTGGTAGAAAGGCGGCTATGAAAGACCTCCATCAAGGGCTGGTCTTCGGGGCGGATAGGGCGAATCTGGACGGCAAGTTGTGATTTTTTCAAACGCCATGCCATTTCGTAGGATTCAGGATAAGGACGAATTGCTAAGGTGGGCAGTTCATCTTGGGGCGTGTCGGCAGGAAAAAGGCTGATATTGGCATCTAAAATCGCCATGCCATCGGCTGCCGAAACTGCAATGGGGTCTATTTTAATGCCGCTAATCCAAGGCTGCTCCACAACCAGCTCGCTAAATCGTACCAAAAGTTGTTCTAAATTAGCAATCGTATCTACATCTAAACGCGCCGCCTTTTCTAAGGTCTGATAGATGCGCGTTTGCTCCATTGCGCGTCGTGCCAAAGTGGTATTGAGGGGTGGCAGGGCAATGGCGCGGTCGGGGTAGTATTGCGCCGTCTTTTCGCCATTGCCAAAGACAATGACGCGCCCAAATTGGCTATCTATTTGCATGCCCACGGCAAGCTCGATGCCTTGTATGCGGCTCATCTCTTGTACCATCACGCCTTCAAACTTATCTGCCCCGCGCCTTTCTTCTACATTTTTTTGGATGTCCTGATAGGCTTTGGACACTTCTTCGGGCTGTTTGAGATAGAGGCGCAAGCCGCCACTCAATACATTGCTGCTACCATCTAAGACGTGCGCTTTGAGCGCGATAGGTTTTCCAATCGCTAAGGCTTTTTGGCAGGCTTCTTCGGGGCTGTGGGCTAATTGTGTTTCTATGACGGGCAGTCCGTAGGCTTTCAGAATTTGCAGCGATTCCCATTTCGAAAGGCGTGTGCGTTTTTCTTTTTGGGCTTGAAAAATGATTTGCTCTACCTGCTCGCCTGCAAAGGCATGGGGGGTTTCGGTGCGGCGTGGCGTTTGGTAGATGCCCTTTAAATTGTAGGCGTATCGCCAAAGGTAATTGAAAATGGCGGCGGCAGAATCGGGGTAGGGCAGGTGTGGAATCCCTACCTGTGCCAAAATTTCGCGCCCTTTTTCTACCTCTACACTTCCTACCCAAGAAGCCAAAATGGGTTTGTCCTTGATTTTGGCAAATTTGGCAATGCGCTCTGCCGTTTCGGTAGGGTCGGTATTGACCTGCGGCGAAAGAATGACCAAGATGCCATCTACCTGCGTATCCTGCGCAATGACCTCCAAGACTTTTTCGTAATTTTGGGGCGTACCCTTTCCTAAAAGGTCGATGGGATTGTGGATTTCCCAACAATGTGGCAAAATCTGATGCAGACTTTCGCGACTACTTTCAGAAAGTTCGGCTAACTGCCCTCCGCCTTTTAGTAGCGCATCTGTGGCTAAGACTCCCAGACCGCCGCCATTGGTCAGAATGGCTAAATTTTTCCCTTTGGGGCGTGGCTGTTTGGCAATCACCTCTGCCATTAGAAAGACCTCCTGCAAGGTATCTACGCGCAAAATCCCCGACCTACGGAAAGCGGCATCAAAGACGGCATCTTCGCCCATTTGCGCTCCTGTGTGGTAGAGGGCTGCCCAAGCCCCTTCTTGCGTTCTGCCTGCCTTCAAGACGATAATTGGCTTAGAATAAGACACTTCACGCGCTGCCGAAAGGAAATGACGCGCAAAGGTTACGGTTTCGCAATAGATGACGATAGCCTTCGTTTGGGGGTCGTCGCCCAGATGAAAAATCAGTTCGCCCAAGCTAATATCGAGCATAGAGCCGATGGAAAAGAACGCCGAAAAGCCTACATTGGCTTTTTTTGCCCAATCTAAGATGCCATCGCCTAAGGCTGCACTTTGGGTAATAAAGCCGATATTGCCGCTATTGGGCAAATGTTGGGAAGGGGTGGCGAATAGGTTTAGGCTGGGGCGAATCACGCCGATAGAATTTGTGCCTAAGATGCGCACGCCATATTTGCGTGCTGTAAATAAAATACGCGCTTCTAATTCCGCGCCTTCCTGCCCGATTTCGCGAAAACCTGCCGAAATAATCAGCACCGTCTTTACGCCTGCCTGCCCACACTCGCGTACCACCTGCGGAACGGTTGCGGCAGGGGTTACGATAATGGCTAAATCTATCAATTCTTCTATTTCCGATACCTCGTCGTAACACTTCTGCTCATACACGCGCCGATGCTTCGGATTGACAGGATAGACCTCGCCTTTAAACCCTTTTTGCGTGAGGTTTAAAAATACCTCTCTGCCGATACTCCCTTCCCTTTCACTTGCGCCAATAACGGCAATAGATTGCGGCTGCAAAAGCCTCTCTATGCTTTCACGCGAATAGGGTAGGTGCAGTTTCTGCCAACTAAAAGGCGGCGTTTGGGTGTCCTCTGCGCTAAATTTTTCGTACAAGCAGCGCAAAACCTCACGAAAGGAAATAACAGGCGGCGTTTTCATACCACAAAAATAAGGAAAAGTGGGAAAGACGCAAGCACAAAGGAACACCTTTGGGAGTGAATCAATGTTTATCAATTAGAAAAGAATAGACAAACCCATTAATAGGGCATTATATCGTGAGCAAGTCAAAAAACTGCTCTCTTATCGCCTCATTATCAACTAATTGTTCCAATTTAAAGAAATGGTTAATTGCGTCCTTGTTTAACTCGATGTCTCTTTGTGCAGTTGCTGAAAACGCAACTTCTTGCATTATTAGAATTGTAATTGAGTTTGGGTTTTCTTCTTTGGCACGTAAACTTTTGATTGCTGCGCCTACTCTTTCCAAAACTGCTGCCGTATCTATTCCACCTTTTACTTCTACTGCAATTCGAATAAGTCCATTTTCCAAAATTGAAATATCAGGCTCGGAAGAAAACGTAATGATTTTTCCATTTTTTAAGACAATTTCTGTGGTTGTTACTTCTTTGGCTAAACCTTTTCTGTTGATACGTTTTTCTATGATACCACGTAGCAAAATTTCAGCCTGCTCGCCTTTTGCATTTTGCCAAGAACCTTGTGCCTGTGAACCTGCTGACATGCCTCGCCAAATATCAAATTCTCTTGCATTTAAGTTTTTATCTATTTCTATCAAATGGCTGATAATTTGATTTAGATGTGAAGCCAAAAAATCTGCTTTTTCTTTGTCAGGAAATTTAGTGCCTGTTTCAAAATTCGTTACAGAACCTCCTATTTGGTTCATCGATTTTTGAGAAACCATTGCCAACATTCTGTAATAGGCTGTTGAGCCTAAAATAGTTTGTAAAATTTCAGGGTGCGCAAATACAATCACAGGTTTAATGCCCCTGTGAATAACTTTATTCCAAGCATTTTCGGAAATACCCAATGCCAATCTGTCCCAAGAGAGACTTTCACCTTGAATAGTCTCTAATTGTTCAGCCATTTCTACCAACTTCCATTCGTGTAGTTTTTGATGAAAAAACTCACTTTTTGCTAACTGGTCGATATGCCAAGTCTTGTAGTTGGTGTCTTTTTGGTTTATTTTTTTCGCCATATAGTTATACTTTCACGTACAGGAAATCTACCATATTTACCCATTTGCTGCGAACTATTGCCTTTGTAGCGGGCAACAATTATTTTTTCCACTTCAAAACCTGCCTGCTCTGCCAAATCTGACAAAATTAAATCAACAGGCACGTGTTCTCCTTCAAAACGCACATTATCCACCACCATCACAACAGTTGCATTTTTAGCACAAACTCGATACCATTCTTTAATAACTTTCTGCATATCAACAAAATATGCAATAAGCATTATAGGAATACGATTATTATTAAGTTTTTTAATTTGATTTTTTTCTTCTAAGTTTTGTAAAATTTCTGTCAATGCCTCGTGTACTGAACTATCTCCCTCGTGTTCCTTTGCTTCAATATGTGAGCGCAAAATGCCAAAACGCAATGCTTTTAATTCATCAAAGTTTTGAATAAAATTAAAACATAGCTCCAAAGAGTAACTGCGAGTGTAGTCATAACGATTGGCGTAGGGTGGCGAAGTCAAAATAAAGGTAGGCTCTTTTTCAAAAGAAATTGAACTTAAATCTCTTGTATCACCCTGACATACTTTTGGTAGTAGTACGTTTCTATCCCAAGCAAGCGTTTTAAGGTTGAGTAAATCTTGCTCTAATTCTTTTACTTTTCTATCTAAAAGTTCAGTTGGCGTAGCTACTTCTCTATTAGGCAAGTATCTTAAAAATTGCCCGTCTTTTGCTGTAAAGCTGGCAGGTTCTATTACCGATAAATATAATAAATCTATAATTTCTTTGTAAGGGTTTTCTAAGTTTTGAATAATGGTTTTCCATTGTTTAAGTTCGGTTAAATTCTTTGGTGGGAATGCAATTTTCATAATCCGTACATCTTCTGCCACTTGAGCCTCTGCCGCATTTTCTAAAAGAAGCTTTGCTTGCTCATAAATTTCTGTAATCGTGTTAGGTTGAATAGTTAATATTTTAGGCAAAGTTTCGGAAATAAAAACCCCCGTAGGCAATCTATCTATCCCTATTGACTGAATACCACTGACACAGGAAGTAAAAAGCGTTGTACCCATTCCACAAAATGGGTCAAATACATAGTCCTTTGGAGTTATACCATATTTATTAAAAAAGTCTTTTACAAACTGGTAGGAAAAAGCCTCTTTATAGCGGAACAAACGCAAAATAGGAAGATTTTTGTTGCCTTGGTAGGATACTAACGAACCTATTTTAAGATTTTCTTCTATAATAGGCGTATATTTTTTTTCTAAATTATTTCTATAAAAATTATTTGTATTTATTTTTTTATCAGATTGAGTAATATTTTTACTAATAAAAAGAGGGTATTGGTTTGAATTCATATATTTAAAATTTAGTATAAAAGACAAAATAATCTATCTGCATTTATAGTTTGGCGTATGAAACAAAAAAAAAGGCTTATTGCTTTTTTACTATCCAAAGAACTGTAAAGTTGAGACAAACTGCCTAACCACTGCAAGTTACTATTTTTTTCAAAAAACTACAAGCCTTTTATTTTCCACACAAGCCTCCTCCAAAAAAGCGTCTTAATTTTGTAGTCTTAGCTAAAAAGTTGCGACTCGATAAAAAAGCAGAACCCACTGCCAAAATAAAGTTTTTTTGAACTTTCCAAAATTTTGGGCTGATGATAGAAAAAATATTACTTTTGTAGAAAAGAGAAGTTTTCTACGCCTATCCTACCTCTGCACGCTTCTGACGCTTAAAAATAGTAATGTTTTTAAAGGCATGCTATCCAACTGTTTGTAAATTTTATTATTCATTTTCGTAGTTCCCCTTGTATTTTTCTATCTCTCTATGAAAATTTATATCCTTTCTGCCGAAGCCAATCTCTACTCTACACGCCGTTTGGTAGAAGCCGCTACCCTGCGCGGACATCAGGCACAGGTGGTCAATCATACCAAATGCCACGTGATGATGGAGCAGGGCAAACCCCAGATTATCTATCAGGGTGCTGCCTTAGAAAGACCTGACGCGATTATTCCACGTATCGGTGCTTCGGTTACTTTTTTTGGAACTGCGGTAGTGCGCCAATTCGAGATGTTGAAGGTGCTAACGGCAAATAGTTCGCAAGGCATTTTGCAGTCGCGCGACAAGCTGCGCACCATGCAGTTGCTCTCGCGTGTGGGGCTTGCAATTCCCAAGACCGTTTTTGCCAAATTCCCAAAAGATAAAGAAGTAGATGATTTAATTAAGCGTATCGGTGGCACGCCCGTCGTCATCAAACTCTTGGAAGGCACGCAAGGCTTAGGCGTAATGCTCGCCGAAACGCCCCAAGCCGCCAAATCTACCATCGAAGCCTTTTCGGGTTTGAAGGCAAATATCCTGATTCAGGAATTTATCAAAGAGGCAGGCGGCGCAGACATTCGCGCCTTTGTTGTGGGCGGCGAAGTCGTCGGTGCAATGCGCAGGCAGGGCAAAGAGGGGGAGTTTCGTTCTAATTTGCACAGAGGCGGCAAAAGTACCGTTTTAGAGCTTTCGCAGGAAGAAAAAATGGCAGCAGTGGGCGCGGCACGCGCTGTGGGCTTGTCCGTCGCGGGGGTGGATATGCTCCCCTCGGCACGCGGCCCCCTGATTTTGGAGGTCAATTCTTCACCTGGGTTAGAAGGCATAGAAGGCGCAACCCAAAAAGATATTGCAGGCAAAATCATAGAGTTTTTAGAACTTAGCTTGAAAAAACCTAAAAACGTTTAGAAAATAATACCATTTAATACAAAAAAATGAAAGTTACAGGCTTTTCTTTTATACGAAACGGACTCAAATTTGACTATCCCTTTGTCGAGGCTATTCGCTCGGTGCTTCCCCTCTGCGACGATTTTGTCTTGGCAGTGGGCAAATCCGAAGATGATACTTTAAAAATTGCAGCACAAATAGACCCTAAAATCAAAATCATCGAAACCGTCTGGGACGAAACCCTACGCACAGGGGGGCGCGTTTTGGCAGACGAAACCAACAAAGCCTTTCAAGCCATCGGACAAGATGCCGATTGGTGCATTTATATTCAGGGGGACGAAGCCCTGCACCAACAAGATTTCGATACCATTCGTAGAGAAATGAAAGCCCATTTGGATAATCCTAAAATAGAAGGCTTTTTACTTAATTATTTGCATTTTTACGGTTCGTATGATTATGTAGCTGAATCTACTGCTTGGTATCGTAGAGAAATTAGAATTGTCCGAAATAATAAAAATATATTCTCTTTCCGTGATGCGCAAGGTTTTCGCATGACACCCGACCGCAAACTCAACGTGCGCCATATCGATGCCTGCGTCCATCATTACGGCTGGGTGCGTGAGCCTGCTGCCCTGCGCGGCAAACAAAAAGCCTGTGATACGATTTTCCATGGCGATAAAGTAGAGGCAAAGATGGAAGACATTGTCGTGAGTGTGGCTGACGAATTTGATTATAGCCAAATTGATGCGCTGCGCCGTTTTGAAGGCACACACCCTGCCGCCATTGCGCCACGCATAGCCGCCATGAATTGGAAATTTGACCATGATATTTCTAAAAATAAACTTTCTTTAAAGGACAAATTTCGCTTCTTTATGGATAAATATTTCGGGTTTCGCCCCTTCGAGTATAAAAACTATACGATTGTGAGTAGCTATTTGAATGACTAAGGCGTTGTTACAACGGTCAAAAGGTCAAAAAACGGGGTTTTGTGCTTTGCACAAGCCTCCTGAAACCCCACCCTGCCCTCCCCCCATAGGGGAGGGTTCTAAAACCAAACTAATTTTCGGGATTTTGCATAACAAAGCAAAGATATTTTATGATAAAAAAGCCCCGCCTTATGGGGTAGTAATGTTAAGTTCTGTAAAAAGCCTTGTTTTATCAAATTTGAAACAAAATAAAATTTGGACTGAACCCTTTTTTTGGGTCTGGAAACCCTTTTTTATTTCAATCTCGCTGCGGACAAGGCAATGCCTTGTCCCTACATTCGAACTTAATTTTTAGAATTTAACATTACTGGGGTTTGGGGTGGGGTGCATTTAAGACTTTTATCGTTGCAACAACGCCATGACTAAGGTTTTATCTTTTACTTCTCTTTGGAATGGTCTAAACTATTTTGCACTAATAAGGTGAGATGGTCTATCTTTTCGTGTAAAATGCGTATTTCGAGTTCGGCTTTTAAGTTTATCATGTAATCTTTTTTGGCGCGTTCTCTATCCTTTTCCTCCTGTCTGTTTTGGCTCATCATAATAACGGGGGCTTGAAGCGCAGCCAAACAGGAAAGCAGCAGGTTGAGCAAAATAAAGGGATAGGGGTCAAAAGCCTTATCAGAAAGCCACCAAATATTGGTAAGTATCCATAAAAAAATAAAAAAAGCAAAAGAAAGGATAAAAGTCCAACTGCCACCAAAAGAAGCGACCTTATCGGCTACTTTTTCTCCCCAAGTGGCGTTATTGGCGTTTTCATCTAATTTGTCGGCGAGGATTATTTTTTCGGAAAGCGCGTCGAAAACCGTTTTTTCTAAATTTGTAACCTCGTCAAACTCTTGTGCTACACTTTGCTGCCAATATTTTTGACGGTAGGTATCTAATTCCGAACTCGCTAAATAAGAATTTACATCAAAATTAGGTACTTCTTTTTGAATCAATGCCAACAAAGAAGGGCGAATTGCGCCTGCCCAGATGCGCTCCGAAAGTGGAAATTCTTTTTGTGAAAGCGCACTTGTAAAAGTCTTTTTCATTTGCTATTTAAAACAATTTCTTGATGGATTTGGCGAAAGAGTGGCAATATCACCTCAATTTCTGTAATGGTTTTTTTGTCGGATTTGCACTTTTTTAAGAAAACTTCCTCTTCATTGGTTTCGGAAAGGCTACGAAGTCCTGCCAAAGGGTTTTCTTCTGTGCCATTTTCTTGAATAAGATGGAAAAATCGCAAAATCTTCCAAGTAGGGCGTTTGTCTTCTATCAGACGGCGCAGGTCTGTTTGTTCGCTTTTGTCATTTTTGGGGCTATGCAAAATAATTTCTACCCAAACTTCACCTTCGTTTTCTATTTGTGTAGGTAAGTTTTGAGATGAAATTTGACTTTTCAGACTTATATTATCACCCTCTAAGCGCAATAGCTTTTGGAAAATGGGAACAGGCTGTGGCGTAACGGCGGTGAGTGTATTTTTTTCAAATTCAAGAATTAAAACGCATTTTGTATCTTTAATTTCACTAAAACTAAGCGCAATTGGCGACCCCGAATAGCGAATATGGGTAGATTTGCCCACTTCTTGGGGGCGGTGCAAATGCCCTAAGGCGATATAATGAAAAAGAGCAGGAAACTCTTTTGCCCCAATTTGCCCTAAATTGCCTGCATAAATGTCCTTTTCGCTATCAGAAGTAAGGCTACCTTGTGCAAAAAGGTGTCCTGTGGCTAAAAGTGGCACTTCTTTTTCTGTGTATTTTTTTTCTTCTAAAATTTGGGCTAACTTTTGATAATGATTTCTAATTGCTTCCTTTACACGCGCCTCTCTTTGGGTTGCATTTTCGCCCCAACGCAAATAATTTACGTCTTTTTCGCGCAAAAAAGGGACTGCACAGACTACCATTTCAAGCTGATTTGACTCGTTTTTTATTTCAATGATTTCATCTTCTATGTTATCTGTGGTAGCACCCACAACGGAAATAGATAAAAAGGAGAGCAAATTTTTAGGCGCGTCGAGCAAAGCAGGCGAATCGTGATTGCCGCCAATGATAATTACTTTTTTACAGAACGTCCCGACAATTTTAGCCAAGAAACGGTAGTAAAGGCTTCGTGCCTCGTGAGGCGGCTGTGTGGTATCGAAAATGTCGCCTGCCACTATCAAGACTTCTATTTTCTCTTTTTGAATCAATAAAAAGAGCCAATCTAAAAACTTTTCTTGCGCTGCGATAAAATCTTGGTCGTATAATTTTTTACCCAAATGCCAATCGGCAGTATGTAAGATTTTCATAGAAAAGAAATTAAATTTGTCTTTTGAAAGATGTTATTGCAACCCTAATTAGCACCTTGCTTTTTATTGGGCATCAATTTTTAAGATAGCCAACGCAAGATAGCCAAAAAAATCATCAAAAGCACGACGCTTCCCAATAAAAATAGGAAAAGATAGCTACTTTTATCGGCTAATTTTGCGTCTTCTTTCGGGTTATATTTTTCTATAAATTTTAATAGTTCATCAAAATTTTTAAAATCTTTTGAAGAAAATGAAATTGTCCGACCTTTCCTACCTTCAAAAAAATGAAGATGCAGAATTTGATAAGCCTTTGCGCCCTGCTCTCGACTGGCACGCACGCCCAAAAGATAATAAGTCTTTAAATCGGCAAGGACAAAGGTTTTTTTCCAAAATCCCAAATGATAGACCTGCAAAAGCCCGCCTTCCAAACGCCAAGTTTTTATATCTATCAAACTAAAAATAAAACTTATCAGACCAAAATTGAAAAGCAGCAGACCGCTAAGGGCATAAAAAAGAGGCGAAAAAGGTTGATTTTTCTCAAATATTTTCCCGAAAAGCAACGCTCCGAAAGTCCATAGCGGCAGGGTGAAAAATAGTTGGGATAAAAGGACATAAAAAAATCTTTTAAAGCTAAAATCAATAATGGATTTCATAAAAAATAAAGCAAAATTGCATATCAGAAAAATAATAAGATTTAGACCGTATCCATAAAGTTTCGCTCGATGCGATTGAAAAGAACAACGCCAATGAGAAAGACCATCAGGCTAATAATTGTACTAATTCCCAAACCTATCCAATCAAAAGTTCCTACGCCCAAAAAGGCATAGCGGAAGCCTTCTATCAAAGGCGCAATGGGATTGTAGGCAACAAAGGGGCGATAAAGGGCAGGCATCGCCGAAATGGGATAAATGACAGGGGAAATATACATTAAAAGTTGGACACCAAAACTAATAAGAATAGAAAGGTCGCGGTAGCGCGTTGTGAGCGAAGAAATGATGATACCCAGTCCCAGCCCCAAAGTAGCCATAACGAGCAGAAAAAGCGGAGTGAGTAGGATATAACGATTCGGATTGAGAATGGTATTTTCTTTAAAAAAATAGTAATAAGCCAAAAATACTAAAAAGAGTCCGAACTGTATGGAAAAGGCAATTAGCCCCGAAATGACCGTAGAGAGCGGCATGACAAGGCGCGGGAAATAGACCTTTCCGAAAATATGGGCGTTGGAAACAAAGGTATTCGAGGTGCTATTGAGCGTGCGTGCAAAATAATTCCAAGTAGTGATACCCGAAAGATAGAAAAGAAAAGGTGGCACGCCTTCGGTAGAAATGCCCGCAATGGTATTGAAAACGAAGGTAAAGAGAAAGGCGGTAATGATGGGCTGTATAAAGTGCCAAAGAGGTCCTAAGATGGTTTGTTTGTATTGCGCCACAAAATCGCGCCGCACAAAGAGCAACATCAGGTCGCGATATTGCCAGACCTGACGCAGTTTGAGGTCGAAGAGGGAGGTTTGAGGGGTAATTTCTTCCGTCCAGTCGTTCGTTTTTTGCATATCAAAATGATAGTAAGAAGCCCAAAGGAAAAACAAGAGCGCGTCCCTTTGGCAGCCTTGCGAGAAAAAAGAGTGAAAGGGCAAAATTACACAAAAAAACAGAACGCCTTACATATCCGTTGGCTTAATTGAAACGTATCGGCGTGATAAGGGCAAATTCGGGAATTTGCACCCAAAACAAGACCCCATCTACTTCGCGCTCCATCAAATATTTGCCATACATCTTGCCTATGTCGCTTTTCAGATGGCAGCCCGAAACGTAGGTATGATGCGCGTTGGGCAAAATTAGAGGCTGCTGCCCGACAACGCCTTCACCCTCCACTTCGTAGTGATTGCCGATAGAATCGTAGATGTACCAATGACGACGCAAGAGGCGCAAAGCATAATCGCTCTGATTTTCTATGCGGATTCGATACGTAAAGACGTAATGGTTATTGATAGGATTGGAATATTCGGGGTGATATTCGGTTTCTACCGCCACCAAAACCCCTTCTGTGATAGAAGAAAGCATATAAGGAAGATACGTGAATAGATAAAATTCATTTTTCGAGGATACGCAGAGTTAAGTTGCATATTTTTTTTGACTCTACCAAAATATAAGCCCCTTCTAAAACGTAATTTTAAGGGTAGAATCGCAGACAGACTTGTCGGCTTGTTTGCTTTTTTTGGATTTTATAGGGTCTAATTTTGGCTTTTACCTAAGAAAATGAAAAAAGTAGGACTTCAAAATAGCAGTTTTGGGCTTTTGGTAGGAAAGAGATAGTAAGGAGAAAAAAAAGTCCTCATGTTAGATTTTACCTAAAAAATAGAGGCACGCTTCCAAAAAATGGCAAATTTGGCAATTCTGTATCGCCTAAAAGCGGCAGCGAACTGCAAAATACGTATCTTTTGCGTATCTTTGGGGCTACAAACCTGCTTTTGCAACGTTTTTCCAAGTAGCGGGGTCTTGGCAGAAATAGCCCTATTTGGTTTTTGTTTCGATTTTGTTTCGATTTTCCTTCTATTGTTTTAATCTTTTAAATACGCCTTATCACTTATGTTCGCTTCTATTTCTTCTTTTTTTTCTAATAAGCTCTGGCTTGTGCTATTGCTTAGTGTCAGTTTGCTTACGGCTTGTAAAGATGGCGGTTCTGATGACGACATCGCCCCAAGCCCAGAGCGTCCGCGCGTTTTGATTAGCAACCCTTCGAGCGATACGACTGTTTTAGTCAATACAGAAATGACTTTTCGCGCCAACGGTTCAGGTGGCGAGGCGACAAGCCACGAATGGAAAGTAGGTTCGCAGACCTTAGCAGGTGAAAAAGAGGGCAATCTTTACACCCTAACACACACTTTTAGCACCGTCGGCGAGTTTAAAGTTTCTATTACCCTAACCAACGAGGTGGGCGCAGTTACGGTGGAGCGCACCATCAAAGTAGAAGAACCTTTTGTTCCCGTTACGACACGCCTAACCAACGGCGAGCAGAAGACGTGGAAATTTATGTCTATCAAACTCAATAATACCCAAGAGATTATTGAAGACAATGAAAAAAGGCACACCCTTGTTTTGTATGCCCAAACACAAGACACAGGAAATTTAGCCTACAATGCCGAGCGTCTTCTCAATAATCAAGCCCAAAGTTTTGTCAGAGGCAGATGGAGTCTGCACTCACAAGAGTCGCGCATCGAAATCAAAGACATCTTCGACCGCATCATGCAGATTGAGGAACTCACGCCTACTAAAATGGTTTTGAAAGACCAAGTTACGCCCCAGACGGCTATTTGGTATTATTTTGATGCCGCTCAATAAAAGATAACGAAAGATAACAAAAATGAGTCATAACACGTATCGCAAAGGCGTTTTCAGACGTTATTCAAGTCGATACGTGTTTTTTTATGTACCTTTTTCTCTACTTGGTATGAAAAGTTTGCTTTTTGGTTATAAAAAATCGCTTTTTTGTTTTTTGGGTATGATGTTATGCACCCTGCCAATTTGGGCGCAAAAGACCCCGTCTTCTCTTTTGGAAACAATAGAGCGGCAGCACACACTCGAATATACCTTCGCCGATGCCTTTGCAGGTCAGATATTGTTAGCCACTCCTTTTGGCAAATCTCAAATTGTCAATGCTGCCCATGCCCAACTTTTAAATGAAGTCGTGCCTATGCGCGTCGAGCTTCTCTATTCGGTTTATCCCGAAGCGGAAAAATACCAAAAAAATCAGCAGCAAAACCTAAATCTCCAACGCTTAGAATCGCTTTATGCCCTTGCGCCCGAACTTTTCAATAATCCGCAAGTAGAATGGCGCATCATTGCCCAAGATTTAGACCAAATCAAGACCCCCGCACGCGACCTTTTTCATGGTTTTGTTATTTATTATCGCAATAAAAATACAGGAAAAAAGAGGTAAAGTCTAAAAATAGCGTTTAATTCAACTTTTTATAAAAATGTAGGCGTTTTTACAACGGTTAGAAACCCTCACCCTGCCCCAGTGATGTGAAGTTCTGCAAAAATTCCTGTTATGTCAAATTAGAAACGGAATAAAATTTGGCTTAAACCCTTTTTTGTTTCAATTTTGCCCTGCGGACAAGGCAATGCCTTGTCCCTACATTTGAACCTATTTTTTAGAATTTAACATTACTGCACTCATAGGGGAGGGTTCGAAAATCAAATCATTTTTTTGCATTTATGCAAAAAAATGACACCAAACAAAAACCCCTCCTTTTGGGGGAGGGGTTTCATCTTAGAGTTTTTTGCGAAATTCGTATGAAAGCTGTATTATTAAGACTTTTTATCCGAAGAAGGATTTGAGCGAATGGGAGCGCGTTTTTTGCGATTGTTGTATCGCTTGCGGTCGAATCGCTTTTCGGGCTTTCGCTTGTTTTCGCTGTGTAAAGGCGGCAGGCTCTCTTGTGGAGGCATTTGTGAGCCACTACCCTCTTGTTCGGGCAAAGCGACTACATTTTGGCGTTTGCGACGGTTTGGGTCGTCGATTTTGCTATTGTCGCCTTTGGTTTCGGGCTTTTGGAGTTGCCTTTTTGGGTCTTCTACAAATTGCTCCGTTTTGAGGGGTGAGGCTTTTTGTTCGAGCCGCTTGATTTTTTCCTTGACCTTCACCGCTGGCACTTCATTTTTTACTTCGTTGCGAAGGCTTGGCTCTATTGGCGTTTTGGGTTTTCGTGAGCGTGCTACCCTGCGGCGCGTTTTTTTCTTTTTGAAGCCTTCTTCTTCGCTTCCTTGCCGTTCATTTCCGTTGCGGCTCTCATTTCGACTCTCGTTTCGATTTTCCTGACGGCTCTCGTTGCGATTATCATTACGACTATCATTACGACTATCATTTCGATTGTCGTTGCGGCTCTCGCGTGGGTTTTTATTGCGCAAGGGTGCAATGGCTTCGTCGGACACTTTCAGGTCGATGGGCTGATTGTTTTGGTCGAATAGGGGCAGGGTTTTGTGTCCGTTCCAGCCTCTGAAAATGAGGGTTTCGGTTTCGAGTGCGATACCAAGTATATTTTTGAGCCTACCGCCTGTCATTCCCTTTTTAAGGACTTTTTCGTCGATGATGACGGTGGGGCAGGCTTCGCAAAAGTATCCTGCGGGAGCTAAGATGTGCTGTGCGGTTTCGCTATTTGAGGTAGCACAAACAAAGACGGCATAGTGTAGGTTTGTCTTTGCTTTGCAGCGTGGGCAGTTTTGGTGTTGGCGCAGGCGAAGCAGGCTATATCCAAATTGTGTGCGCCTTTTATAGGCAGGAATGGCAGTGCTGACGACCCATTGGTGAATGAGTTTGCGTCTTTCTTCGGCGGTAAGCTCGGTTACATTTCTTACTTTTGTACCAAATCCGAATATTCTTTTTAAGAACGCTAACATAAAGGTTGTTTTGGGCTAATCCTCTCCTTTGTGTGCCTTTGGCGCGTGTGGCAGGAGCAGTTGGCTCGCTTGGCAGACAACAAAGATAGCAGAGGCGTATGAATAAAAATTTGAGTAAAATAGGTCTTTCGGCAATGGCGGCAGCAAGCGATTGCAGGGAAAAGGGGCGTGAAATTGAAGGGGAAAAGCCCGCTTTTGGGGCTGCCTTTTGGCGTTTGCCCTTTTAGGATAGACAAGACTGTCGGCATCTGACCAGGCGGGTGCATCTGCAAATGGCACAAGGCTCTCAATGGCTCGGTATCTCAATTTCAAGGTATTATGTTCCCAATCTTTTCCAACTGCGCAATAGACTCTTTTAAGCACCAAGCCTACTAAACACAAGAATCTTTCAAAAACCTTTTAAAATCTTTTTGAAGGGTTTGTAAAATCCTTTCACTATCAAGAGAAATACATCGGGCAAACATCATTTCAAAATAAGCACTTGGCAGACTCTTGGGCAAAGGGCGAAAGGTTTTTCCTCTCCCAAAGCAAAGAAAGTAGGGAAGCACGTCTTTTGTATCTTTACTTTCTCGAAAAGTGCGCAAAGCCACCGAAAAGTAAAGTCTTGTTTTGAAAGATAGCCCAATGCCTATCTTTGCTGCAAAAATACGAATTTTTTTCAAAATACAGCGTTTTTCTCCCGACGGCTTGCAGGGCAAATTGAGCCGCTCTTGGGGTTTGCCGTGCAAATTCATCAATTCTTATCGCATAGACTTTGCTTTTAGCCCAAAAAGTTTCTATAATTGCAGCCAAAATCTATTGTCTTTCCTTTTGGTTGCTACTTCCTGCCCCTGCCTATATCGCGTTTGCGACTTCGCGCTCGCCTGTTGCTAAGGAAGTGCTTGTCGCTAACTGCTTTTCCCACTTCAAACTTCTTCTTTTCTCTAATTCTATTTTCGATGAAAAAGACCACACTCTTTACCCTACTAACCCTGCCTTTTGTGGCACTGATGGCGTTTTTTGTCTATGACTCGGTAGCTTCTGAAATCAAGATGCAAAACGAAATCAAAGAGTCGGAGGCAAAGGTCATTGCACAGCTCAAACTTATCCGCGAAGCCCAAAAAGCCTACGAAAGCCAAAAAGGTGAATATACCGATAATTGGGATTCGCTTAAAAACTTCATCAAAAATGGCGTAATTTATCGGGTCAATAAGCGTGAAATTGTTATCCCTGCCGATAAAATCCGTACTACTGCCGATTATCACTTAGGCGATAGTATCCGCTACGAATACGATACTTTGGGCAGCGACCCTGCTATGGAGATTATCTATCCGAAGGATAAATTTAGCAAGGTAGATGTAGAGAACCTCGAAAAAATACCCGGTCAGGAGGGTAAAGTTTTCAAAATCCAAGCCATACACATCAAAGAAGCCAGCGGCGCAATGGTCAATCTTATCGAAGTGGTAGACCCCTATCCTGTGGATAAGACGCGCAGCGAATCGCACCCTTCTGCCAAGCGTCGTTTCTTGCGTTTTGGCTCGATGGAGGAGGTTTCTATTGCAGGTAATTGGGAATAACGCCTTTTGAGCAGAGAACGACCCCCTGTTTCGCTCTCTTTTTGCAGCAAGTTGGTAAGATAAAGCGTCAGAAGGGAAAGAAATTTCTCCCTGACGCTTTGTCTTTTAGGCAAATCGTTGTAATTTTGCAGTCTTAAACTATGCGCATGAAACGAATTATTTTGGTTTTGAGCCTACTGCTTGCAGTGGGTAGCAGTTGTAGCAAATTTTCAAAAGCCCTCAAAGAGCCGCGTTGGGACAAACGCTTAGAGTCGGCTACGCAATACTACAACAAAGGCGATTACTATCGCGCTTCTCTGCTTTTAGAAGACATCGTACCGATTGTCAAGGGCGGCGCACAAGCCGAAGAAATTTTGCTCAAATACGCCTATTGTCAGTTCTATCAAAAGCAATATCTCTTGGCTTCTTTCCACTTCAAAAATTTCTATGACACCTATCGTAGAAGTGAAAAGGCACAAGAAGCCTATTATATGCACGCTTTTTCGCTCTATCAGGCTTCGCCCGAACCGCATTTAGACCAAGAAAGCACTTCCGACGCTATCAATGCCCTGCAAAACTACATTTCTTCCTACCCCGATACCGAGTATGCCAAACAAGCGACTTCTCTTATCGATGTCTTGCGAAAGAAATTAGAGCAGAAAGCCTTTGAAAACGCCAAACTCTACTACAAGCTCGAAAGCTACCAAGCCGCTATTATCAATTTCAACCTCTTCGAGCGCGACTTTCCCGACTCGAAACTTCAAGAGCAGGCAGCCTTTTTCAAGATACAGGCGCAATACGACTACGCACGCAAGAGTGCTTTTTCAAAACAAAAAGAACGCTATTGGCAGGTCGTAACCTTCTACCAGAAGTTTATCGATAAGTACCCCAATAGTAGCTACTTAAAAGCCGCCGAGAGCTTCTTTCAGGCAGCAGATAAGGCATTGCGCCAAGATTTTGATGTCGCCACGCCCAAATAGTAGGGCGTGTTTGTCTTTTTCCCATTCAGACTCTCAAACCTTTTCCGCTATATGTTAAAACCCAAACGCGCTCTTAAAAAAGAATTTCGCACCTCTATCGTTACGCAAAATGTAGAAGAGATTGCTTCTCATACAGGCAACATCTACGAATCTTTGATGTCCGTATCTAAGCGTGCGCGTCAGATTTCTACGCAACTCAAAGAGGAGCTTAACCAAAAAATCGCCGAATTTAACACCGCTTCCGATTCTTTGGAAGAGGTCTTTGAAAACAGAGAGCAAATCGAGGTCTCGAAATATTACGAGCGTTTGCCTAAGCCTTCTATTACTGCCTTAGACGAACTTTTGGCAAACGAACTTATCATCAAAAATCCGCATCGCGAAGAAAAAAGTTAATCTTCAATATAAAAGCCCTATCTTTTTGACTATCCAAAAACAAAAGATGGGGCTTGTTTTTTTATGCTCGACACGCAAAATTTAGCCATCGGCTATCAGGGGCGCAATACGCAAGTGCTTTTGGAAAACTTATCCCTTTCACTGCATAGGGGCGAACTGACCTGCCTTTTAGGTGCTAACGGGACGGGCAAATCTACGCTCCTGCGCACCTTAGCAGGCTTGCAAAAACCGCTATGGGGCGATATTTTTTGGCAGGGGTTGCCCATTGCACACATTCCCAAAAAGAAACGCGCACAGCTTATTTCCTTAGTGCTGACCGAAAATCTGACCACAGAACGCCTTACGGTAGGCGAATTGGTAAGTTTGGGTAGGTATCCTCACACAAATTGGATAGATTCTCATTCGGAAGCCGACCTTGTCATTATTACAAAGGCACTACAAGCGACAGGCATTGGGCATTTGGCGGAGCAGCCTTTTTTTGCCCTTTCCGACGGGCAGAAGCAAAAGGCTCTCATTGCGCGTGCTTTGGCACAAGACGGAGGGGCTATTTTTTTAGACGAACCCACAGCGCACCTCGATTGGGTGAGCCGCTATGAAGTTATCCTCAATTTGAGGCAGGTGGCACAAAAACAGCAAAAAGCCATTTTGGTTTCTACGCACGAACTCTCTTTGGCTTTGCAGCAGGCACATCGCCTTTGGCTTATCACACCCGAAAAAAAGTTGTTGGTCGGATTGGCAGAGGATTTGGCACTCGATGGCAGTTTGGCAAATTTTTTCCCTCACCAACATTTTACCTTTGAAGCCCATACAGGTAATTTTCTTTTGAAAAATACGCCCACTTTCGCGCCCTTTCTCGAAGGGGACGCGCTGGCGACTTATTGGACAGAAGTAGCCTTACAAAAGACAAGCCTCACGCCTCTTTTTTTCGAGTCTAAACATATCAAGATTGCCGCAGAACGCCACCAAGCCGCCTTTCTTTGGCAGGCGCAGGGTTTTTGGAAAAATGAAGAAGGGGCGCAAAACTTTGAGAGTTTGTCCAAACTGATTGATTTTTTAGTATCTCAAAATGCTATTCTGTAATGCGCCCTTTCCAGAAAAAAACTTCTTTTTTTACTTTTGTGGCACTTTGCCCTTATTCCGCTTCGAAGGTTAAGCCATTTTGTGCCGTTTCCGCCTCTTTTTGGGGCAAGATAAATTTGGCTTCATAAATGTTTGGCTCTTCGAGCTTTCTGCCTAAGGCACGCCAGCCCTTGACCTCTTCTAAGGTATGGAGCGGATAGGCGATTTTTTGCTTTTTGCGGTCTTTGGTAAAATAGAGTTCTACCTTTTCGGCAGCTTCGGTAGTAAGCCCCAAGATGGCAGAATCTTTATGCACCGAAATAAACTGAAAAGGCTTGCCCTGTGTGGTCGTTTCAATTTTAAAGCGTTTGATATAGACATTTTTGCTGATGCCTTCTAAATAAACTGCCGAAATGACAAGGTCGGGGTTGAACTTTTCAATCGCCACAAGTTTATCAATTTCATAACGATTGGTGAGTTCGTAGTTGGTAATTTCATACGAGCCATCTTTATAGAAGGCAATAATCGCATCTTGATTTTCAAATTCGCCTAATTTTTTACCCATTGCGTCTTTATTGAGCGTGCCTGTGGCGGGGTCGTAATAAATTGTCAAAGCACCCAGCGTAGATTCGCCCTCTTTGAGCAGTTTGATGCGGCGGATAGGGTATTTGGTCAGAATATTTCCGACGGCAGTTCTGCCCTTGATTTCGAGTTCGGCAAAGTTAAAATCGAAGGTCTTGACTTTGGCTTTGCAGGCATTCGAGAGCAAGACATTGACGATTTCGGCTTCCCCGTTGGGGTTTGCAGAAAAATAATGCACCTTCGAAAGTTTGTGTTCGGTAGCTAATTGATACTCTCTATCGCGCGTTACGCCCAGCACTTGAAAGCGTTTGACCATCACCCTGCCTGTTTTGCCATCGAGGTATGCCATATTATAGACCTTCCTATCGTCGCCTTTTCGGAAAATATCGATATGAATCACGCCCTTTCCTACAAATAGCTTTTCGGCAATTTTTACAACCTTCATGATGCCATCTTCCCGAAAAACAATTACGTCATCGATATCCGAACAATCACAAACAAATTCGTCCTTTTTCAGACCAAAACCGATAAAACCTTCGGCGCGGTTGATGTAGAGTTTGGCGTTGTTGGCAGCCACAACGGAGGCTTCGATGGTATCGAAGGACGTGAGTTGGGTCTTGCGCTCTCTGCCTGCGCCGTATTTGCGTTTGAGTTCTTTGAAATAAGCGACGGCGTAGTCGGTCAGATTTGCCAAATGATGCTCTACCTCTTGTAGTTCGGTTTCCATTTTGAGCCTCAAATCGTCGGCTTTTTCTTTGTCGAATTTGGAGATGCGCTTGATTTTAATTTCGGTGAGTTTCAAAACGTCCTCATCGGTAATGGCGCGGTAGAAATCTTTGGCAAAAGGCGCAAGCCCCGCATGAATGGTGGCAATGACGGCTTCCCAAGTTTGGCAGTCTTCAATTCTTTTGTAGATGCCTTCTTCGATAAAAAGCCTTTCGAGGGAGGAAAAAAAGATTTTTTCTAATAATTCTTGCTTTCGAATTTCAAGCTCCTGCCGTAAAAGTTCTTGGGTATAATCGGCATTGTACTTCAAAATTTCCTCTACACGCAAAAAGTGAGGCTTATCGGCTACAATCACGCAGGCATTGGGCGAAATAGAAACTTCGCAATCGGTAAAGGCATAAAGCGCACTGATGGTTACGTCGGGCGAAACCCCTGCCGCCAATTTTACCAAGACCTCTACCTCGGCGGCGGTGTTATCTATCACCTGCTTGATTTTGATTTTGCCGCTGGTATTTGCCTTGATGATAGAATCGATAAGGCTGCCTGTGGTCGTGCCGAAGGGAATTTCTTTGATGACTAAGGTCTGTTTGTCTAATTGCTCTATTTTGGCACGCACGCGCACCCTGCCCCCTCTTTTGCCGCCTTCGTAATCCTTGACATCGCAGAGTCCGCCTGTGGGAAAGTCGGGAAAAAGCTCGAATTTTTTGCCGCGCAAGGTTGCGATACACGCCTCGATGAGTTCGTTGAAGTTATGGGGCAGAATTTTGGTAGCCAAACCGACTGCAATACCCTCTACGCCCTGTGCCAAGACAAGTGGAAATTTGACAGGCAGCGTAGTTGGTTCGCGCTTTCTGCCATCATAAGAAAGTTGCCACTTGGTTGTCTGCGGATTAAAAAGTATATCTAAGGCAAATTTAGACAAACGCGCCTCTATATAACGCGCCGCCGCCGCACTATCGCCTGTACGCACGTCCCCCCAATTTCCTTGTGTGTCTATGAGCAAATCTTTTTGCCCCATATTTACTAAGGCTTCGCCGATGGAGGCATCGCCATGGGGGTGATATTGCATCGTCTGTCCTATCACATTGGCAACTTTATGATACCTGCCGTCATGCATATCAAACATCGAGTGCAAAAGACGACGCTGCACAGGCTTTAAGCCGTCTTCGATGGTAGGAACGGCACGCTCTAAAATTACGTAGGAAGCATAATCTAAAAACCAATTTTCATACAGACCTGAAAGGGGCAGACTGCCTGCTATCGCGTTATTGTCTTGCGAAGCCGCTTGTGATGCGTCTGAATCGGGCGCAGAAGAGTTGAAAATATCGCTCATAGTTGGAATAAAGGCTGAAGTGGGACGGAAATGCGAAAGCAAACCGCCTTTTTGTTGTTTTTTATACAAATTGCAAGCAAAGTTAGCAATTTTTGGGCAAACCTAACCCTTATGGAAGGCAAAGGTACGTTTTTTTAGAAAAAAGATGGCACAAAGATGTCAAGACTTCGAAAAGGGCAGGCGTTTTAAGGTAGGGACAAGTCATTGACTTGTCCTATGCCCTAAACCCTAAGGGTCTTGAAGACCCTTAGGGTTTAAGTCCAAATTTTATTTCGTGTCAAATTTGAAAAAACAAGTTTTTTTACAGAACTTAACACTACTGCCCCAAAACCTGCTACCTCTGGCTGCATAAAAGCAAAAATTTGCCTTCTCTATTTGCAGGCTACAAGACAATTTTTCACTACCTTTGCGGCATGCTAACCATCAATCAACTCTCGTTTTATTTTGGCGATAGAGCCATCTATGAGGAAGCCTCTTTGCAAATCAAACCCAAAGAGCGCATCGGGCTTATCGGCGCAAATGGCACAGGCAAATCTACCCTGCTGCGCCTTATCGTGGGTGAATACACGCCTGACGGCGGCAGCCTTTCGAAGGCGAAAGACTGCACTATCGGTTTCCTCAATCAGGACTTACTTTCCTACGAAAGCGAAGAATCTATCCTCAAAGTGGCGATGCAAGCCTTCGAACGCCCCAATCAGTTGCAGGCACGCATAGACGAGATTTTGCAAAAGATGGAAACCGACTATTCGGACGCGCTTTTAGACGAACTTTCAAACCTGCAAGCCGAATTTGAAACGCTTGGCGGCTACTCGATTCAGGCGCAGGCAGAGGCGATTTTGGAGGGCTTAGGCTTTCAAACCGCCGACCTCAAACGTCCGCTTTGCGAATTTTCAGGGGGCTGGCGCATGCGCGTGATGCTTGCCAAATTATTGTTACAAAAGCCTTCTTTATTGCTTTTAGACGAACCTACCAACCACTTAGATTTGCCTTCTATCGAGTGGATTGAAACCTATTTGCAAAGTTATGAAGGGGCAGTTATCATTGTTTCGCACGACCAAGATTTTCTAAATAATTGTTGTAACGTTATCGTCGAGGTTTGGAACGGCAAATTAGACCGCTATTCGGGCAACTACGATTTTTATATGGAAGAAAAAGCCCTTCGCGCCGAATTACAACAAAAAGCCTACGACAATCAACAACAAAAAATAAAAGAATTGGAGCGTTTTGTGGAAAGGTTTAAAGCAAAAGCCACAAAAGCCAAGCAAGCGCAATCGCGTGTCAAGCAGTTGGAAAAGATAGAGCGCATCGAAGCCGTCGACAATGGGCAGGCTACCATGAGCGTGCGTTTCCGCTTCCGACAGCCTTCGGGTAAGGTAGTGGCAGAATTGGAGGAGGTTTCGAAAAGTTACGGCGATTTGAAAATTTTAGAGGCAAGCGAGGCGCAAATTGATAGAGGCGACAAAATCGCCCTTATTGGGGCAAACGGCAAGGGTAAATCTACCTTGTTGCGCCTTTTGGCAGGAACAGAGGCGTTTTCGGGTAAAATTCAGGGCGGACACAACGTCCTGACCAGTTTTTACGCCCAGCACCAACTCGAATCGCTCACCCTTTCCAACGACCTTTTAGAGGAGCTTAGGCAACACAGCTCCGACCGCACCGAAGCCGAATTGCGCACCATTTTGGGCTGCTTTCTTTTTGTAGGTGATGATATTTTTAAAAAAATCAAAGTCCTTTCGGGCGGCGAAAAGGCGCGTGTGGCGTTGGCTAAGATGCTACTTTCGGAATCCAACTTCCTACTTTTAGACGAACCTACCAACCACTTAGACATGTTTTCGGTAGATGTTTTGATAGACGCGCTGCAAAAATATGAAGGCACTTTCGTAACAGTTTCGCACAATCGTTATTTTATTAGTCAGATTGCCAACAAAATCTGGTGGATAGAAGACCACAGAATAAAAGAATATCCCGGCACTTATGACGAATTTAAGGAATGGTATAAAAAGCGCGAAGAAGCCCAAAAAGAGCTTCTAAAAGAGGCGCGAAAGCAGGACAAAACCGCTCAAAAAGTGGCTACCCCACAGACGGCAAAGGCGCAACATAACGGCGTTTCGCAGGAAGAGCGAAAAGAAATTCAGAAAAAAGCAAAAAAAGCCGAAAAAGAAGCCGAACAATGGGAAGCCCAAATTCTGCAACTCGAAGCACAAGCCAAGCAAGTCGAGCAACGTCTGGCAGAGCCACAAAATCTGGCTGACCCCGAAAAAATGCAGAGCCTTTCCAAACAGTACCAAGATTTGAAAACACAGATAGAGGCGGCTACCCAAAATTGGGAAGATGCCCTTGCACAAGCCGAGAGGCTGCTCCAAATGTAACGCCCTAACACGCCCTTCGGGGCGTTTTTTGTTTCATAAATTTTCATAATTTTAGACTTATGCAAAAAAAAATTAAGTCCGCCCTGATTTCGGTCTATTACAAGACAGGTTTGGATACCTTGGTGCAGACCCTACATGCACAAGGCGTAACGCTCTATTCCACAGGAGGAACGCAGCAATTTATCGAAAACTTGGGGATTCCCGTCGTGGCTGTGGAAAGCCTGACGCAATATCCGTCTATTTTTGGGGGGCGCGTCAAGACCCTGCACCCCAAAATCTTTGGCGGCATTTTGCAGCGTCGTGATAACAATTCCGACCAAGCCGAAGCCGAACAATATCAAATTCCTGCCCTCGACTTAGTTATCGTTGATTTATACCCCTTCGAAGAAACCCTTGCTTCGGGTGCAAGTCAGGCAGAAATTATCGAAAAAATAGACATCGGGGGTATTTCTCTTATTCGGGCGGCAGCCAAAAATTTTCAGGACACTGTTATCATTGCCGATAAAGAAGATTACCAATTTTTAAACCACCTTTTAGAAGAAAAACAAGGACACACCGATTTGGAAGACCGTCGCAAACTCGCTACCAAAGCCTTTCATATCAGTTCGCATTACGATACGGCTATTTTTCATTATTTTAATGAGTCAGATTCAGATACAAAAACTTATCCTTTTTTCAAAACTTCTATTTCACAGCATCAAGTGCTACGTTATGGCGAAAACCCGCACCAAAAGGGTTTCTTTTATGGCGATTTAGAAGCACTCTTTGAGAAACTCAACGGCAAAGAGCTTTCCTACAACAACTTAGTAGATATTGATGCCGCTATTTTGTTAATAGACGAATTTAAAAATGAATCAAATCCTGCCTTTGCTATCTTGAAGCACACCAACGCCTGCGGCATGGCAGAGGGCAAAAGTGTGGCAGAGGCATACCAAAAAGCCTTTGCTGCGGACACGACATCGGCTTTTGGTGGAGTCTTGGTTTCGAATGGAAGCATAGATTTGGCGGCGGCACAAGCCATGCAGGATTTATTTTTCGAGGTCTTGATTGCGCCCGATTTTGCACCCGACGCGCTTGCCCTTTTGAAGGAAAAGAAAAATAGAATTTTGCTCAAAAGAAAGCCACTTGCCTTGCCTCAAACGCAATTTAAAACCCTTTTAAACGGCGTTATTTTGCAGGATATTGATGCAAAAAGCGAAACAAAAAGCGATTTGAAAGTCGTTACTAAAAGGCAACCTACCGAAGCCGAAGTCGAAGCCTTGCTTTTTGCGAGTAAAATTGTCAAGCACACCAAATCGAATACGATTGTTTTAGCCGTAGCAGGACAGCTTTTGGCAAGCGGCGTGGGACAGACTTCGCGCGTAGATGCCTTGCGTCAGGCGATTGCGAAGGCAAAATCTTTTGGCTTCGATTTAAAAGGCGCGGTCATGGCTTCTGATGCCTTTTTCCCTTTTCCCGATTGTGTCGAAATTGCTGCCACAGAGGGCATTAGTGCCGTTATTCAGCCGGGAGGTTCTATCAAAGACCAAGATTCGATTCAGGCTTGCGACCAAAACCAGATGGCAATGGTCTTGACAGGCATTAGGCACTTCAAACATTAGTCGTGCTGCTTTTCCTGCAAAATGGGGACAAACTATTTTGTTCCTATTTTGCAGGATTTTTATCTAATTTTTTTAATGTTTTTTTTAATATATTTTTCGTCAAATATCTTTTTTTGCCCTCGTTTGCATAGGCTCAAATCGGTATTTTGCAGCGTTATTGCAACAGTCAGAAAGTCAAAAAATGAGCTTTTGTGCTTTGAGCAAACCTCCTGACCCTGCCCAATGGGGTTAATTTCTAAAAATTAGATGCAAAGGTAGGGACAAGGCACTGCCTTGTCCGCAGTGAGATTGAAATAAAAAAGGAATGAACCCCACCTTGCGCTCTCCCAAAGGGAAGGTTTCAAAACCAAATTTTATTTTGTTTTTTATTTGACAAAATAAGATTTTTATCTTTGCAACAACCTTGTAGCCTCTCAAACTCCCTTGTGCCATTGATGCCTTTTGAAAAGTTTTGCGTATTTTTGTAGGGATATGGGGTAACTTTTGAGAAATGCGAGGCAGCCCTGTTTTTATACTAAAATAATGCTAAAAATAATATGGAAAACAATTATCTTCTTTATACCAAAACCGTCGATACGAGCGAAATTTTAGGGAATGGTAAAAAATACATAGTACCGCTTTATCAGCGCGATTATGCGTGGAAAGAGGATAATTGGGAAGATTTATGGAATGATATTCTATTGGTTTTAGAAACTAATTCTGTCCATTACATGGGGGTAATTGTGTTGCAAAGTTTAGGACAAAGCCGCTATGCTATCATAGACGGACAACAAAGGCTCACAACCCTAACCCTATTCGCCTTGTCTTGTATCCAAATTTTGAAAGAATTAGCGGCGCAGGAGCTTGAAAAAGAAGCCAATGAGGAACGCATCAGAATTTTGAGTAGCAAATTTTTAGGTGAAAAAGAGGCTGCTTCCTTAACTTACACAAGCAAATTGACACTAAATAAAACTAACAATTTATTTTTTCAACTGAATTTACTTACCCTCAAACGCCCTGCGCCCAGCGTTGTGCTAAAATTAAATGATTCGGATAAGTTACTATTAAATTGTTTAGATTTTTTCTATAAAAAAATTACTCTACACTTTCAAACTAACCTATCAGGTGAGAAAATCGCTTGGCTTCTCGATGAAATAGTGGCACGTAAGGTTATTTTTACACAAATTAGTGTAGAAAATGAATTGCAAGCCTACCTTGTATTCGAAACCCTTAATTCGCGTGGCAGTGTGCTTTCGAGCGTAGATTTGCTCAAAAACTACCTTTTTTCACTTGTCCCACAGGAAGCGACGCAGCAAATTATTAGTGAAAAATGGAACTATATCGTCGATTGGGTAGGAGTGGAAAATTTCCCACTTTTTTTGCGCCGCTATTGGATTTCGAAAAACAAATTAGTGCGCCCTGAACACCTCTATAAGCATATAAAAGCCAAAATAAAGACAGTTGATAATCTTTTTGATTTATTAGAAGATTTAGAAAAAAATGCAGTTTATTATGTAGCTCTACACCAAGCGTCAGACGAACTTTGGCGGGGCAATAGGGAAATCCAAAAGCGTATCGGCGAAATAGGGCTATTTCAGGCACAGGCAGGTTTGCCACTTTTGCTCATTGCATACGAAAAAATGCTTCCTTTTTTTGATAAAATTTTAAAACTTATTACTACCATTGCCTTTCGTTATACCGTTATGGGCGGATACCCCGAAGGGCGATTAGAGGAGGTTTATCACAAGGCAGCGATTAAGGTTGCAGCAGGCGAGATTACAAATCTGATTCAGCTTGCAAAAGAAATAGAGATTTTATACATTTCAGATACCGATTTTAAAAATAGTTTTTCTGCTAAATCTTTCAACACGCGCAGGCACAAAAAACTAATTCGCTACATTTTGTTTGAATTAGAAAACAAAATAGCAAGCCAAGATTACGATTTTGAAGCACATAACGCCACCATCGAGCATATTTTACCCGAAAATCCACAAAACGATTGGGAGGCAAATTTTCCTAATCATACAAAAAATAACTATGTTTTTAGAATAGGAAATTATACGCTTTTAGAAGCAAATAAAAATAGAGAAGTTGGCAATAAAGATTATACCGAAAAACTAACAGCCTACCAAACGAGTCAATTTTTCCTAACCAAGCAAATTACTTATCCCGACTGGAATCCGCACAATTTAGAAAAAAGGCAATTAGAGTTAGCGAAAATAGCTACCACAGTTTGGCGTGTTTCCTATTACGATAAATAAAATATTGTGTTTTTTGCAGTATTTTTTGTTTTATTTTCAGATGCTTTCAGCACTCACCTCCTCTATTGCCTCCAAAATAAGTAGGCAGGCTTTGCGGATTTGCTTTTCGGTGATGATAAGTGGTGGGGCAATGCGCATGGCGTTGTCGCAATAGAGAAACCAGTCGGTTAGTACGCCTTTTTCCAAGCACCTATCGATGACTTTTTTAAGAAAGTCAAAAGATTCGAACTCTACTGCCATCATCAGTCCTCTGCCGCGAATGGCTTTAATGGCAGGGTGCTTTAAATATTGCTTAAAAAGTTCGTGCTTTTGGGGAGCAGTTTCATAGATTTTTTCGGCTTCGAGGGTGCGCAAAGTAGCCAACGAAGCCACCGCAGAAAGGGCATTTCCACCAAAAGTAGTGATATGCCCCAAGATAGGATTTTTGCTCAAAACCTGCATCTTCGAGCGGCGTGCCATAAATGCGCCGATAGGCAAGCCACCGCCCATGCCTTTGGCACAGACCAAAATATCAGGCTCGATGTCGTAGGCTTGATGCGCCCAAAAAGTGCCTGTTCTGCCAAAACCCGTTTGAATTTCATCGAGAACCAAAAGCGCACCTACTTCACTGCATTTTTTACGAAGTGCCTGAAAATAAGGAGCTTGTCCTACCCTTACGCCTGCTTCGCCTTGTATGGGTTCGATAAAAACGGCTGCCGTTTGGGTAGTAATACGCGCCAAATCGTCGGTATTCATAAAGTCGAGGTAGTCTATTTGGGGCAGCAGTGGTGCGAAATTGCGCTTAAAATCGTCCTGACTTGAAAGCGACAAAGCCCCTTGCGAGGAGCCATGATAGGCATTGCGGCAGGCTAAAATTTGCTTGCGCCCTGTGTAGCGTTTGGCAAGTTTCATTGCCCCTTCGATGGCTTCGCTGCCCGAATTGAGGAAATAGGTAGCCCAAGGGTCGGTAGGCGTATCTGATTTTTTTTCTGAACTTTTTTCTAAACTATTAGATAAATTTTTTTCTGTATGCTTTTCTAAGGTTTGGGCTAAGGCTTTTGCCAAAAAGACCTGTGGCGATTGCAGCGTTTCGCCATAGACCATGACGTGCAGATATTTGCGAAGTTGCCGCTGAATGGCACGCACGACGGCAGGGTGACGATGCCCAATATTAGACACGCCAATTCCCGAAATGAGGTCTATGTATTTTTTGCCCTTCCGCCCAAAAAGGTAAATGCCCTTTGCAGAAAGCACCTCCAACATAAGCGGAAATTCGGAGGTCTGGGCTTGGTGAGCCAAAAAGAGTTGGCGAAGGTTCATAGCAAAAGGATTCGAGTTTAGTCAAAAAAGAGCCACTGCAAGCCAAATTCGAAGGAGCGCGGTTGGGCAATGTAATAAGGCGTGGTGTAGTAGCCATTGCCTGCTACGTCTTGCAGCAAATTGACGATTTTGAAAAAGAGTAGGGCGCGTTTTACTTTGAAGTCGAAGAAGGCACTCACTAAGGGATAGTTTCCGACCAAAGCCTCGTCTTGAACGTGGAACTGCCCCGTAATGGGCATATAGGCAAAGGCACGATAGCGCGTATTGTAGTGAATATCCAAGCCAATATGGGCTTGCATGGCGTTATTGAAAAGGGAATTTTCATAGTATCCGACTACATTGGCAAAGAAAGTAGGCACGCGCCAAATGTCCTGCCCCTGCGAAGCGGCGTAAAAAAGGCTACCCTTGAAGTGAAATTTTTTCCATTGCGCCTTGAAATTTGTCCCTATCCGAAATTGTGAAACAATGCCCTGCGCTTGCTGTCTTTGCGCCACTGTGTCGTAATAAATCAGGCGATTGAGGCGCGTATATTCGGCAAAGGGTTCGAGGCGAAGGTAAAAAGCCGAAGCCATTTGGTTGTTTTGCAGCAGGCTGTCGAAAGTCTGGACTTGGGTAGAATCGTAATTTTGAAGCAAGCCTAAATCTATATCGGCGGCGTTTCGTTTTTTATTTTTGGTAGGAAATAGCCCCTTTTTAAAAGGTTCGAAGGCATAGCTAAGTGCAAATCTATCGGCAATGGTATTGCGCAAACTGTCGTCATTCCACTTAAAATGATTGCCAAAATAAGCGCGTTGGATTACATCTGGGCGATAATTTTGTCTTTCTGCCTGCAAACTAATATTTTTATGATTAAAAAAAAGCTGCATTTTATAGGCATCTACCAATAAATATTCCGCTTGGGCATCTACCCAACTGGTATTAGTCGTATCCAAAAAATAGCGCATGCCGCCACCTACAAACCATTCCGCAGGCAGTTCCAAACGGGCAGAATCGGTCAGAATATCTGTACTATCTTTCAAAAAGGTAGCCCGCTGCTGGTAGGTTCTTTGTCTTAAATAGGCGCGATACTGAAAATCTTTTGCCCTACCTTTGATACCTACCCTATTATCGAGGTGCTGATAATCATTCCTATAAAAAGAGCGCGTTACTTTGGCAGCATCAAAAAAGGTTTGGCGATAACTGTTTCTATTTTGGTTGAAATTGGCATCTTGCCAAATATTAAAATCCTGACGAAATTCCGCGCGGTGGAAAAGTTCTAATTCGCCTTTTTTGGTTAGGCTATATTGGTGATAAAGGCGAAAATTGCGCCCAAAGGCATTGACCGAAACGGGCTGCAAAAAGCGATAGCGCAGTTCGGAACTTTCCAATTCGAGCAAACTATCGATGTAGTTTCCCCCTTCGCCTACTTCTAAGGGTTGTGTGGCTTCTAAGCCGCCAGTTTCCAAGATGTTTTGATTGTAGAAGATAAAATGCGCCAAAAGTTTGTAGCGGCGACCTTGAAAGGCGGTATTAAAGCCCAAGGATTGATTGACGTTGAGGTCGTCGTTGCGGCGAAAGGTCTTGAAAACTACCTTATTCGAACTCATGCGATTGTAAAAAAGTGTTACGTTCCAATCGGGTGTGATATTTCTGCTAAAAGCGACATCGAGATTTGAGCGTCGCTGTCCGCCCTGAATGAGGTAGAGGCGCGTATAAGGCGACATGGTATTGAAATACTGCATCTCTTCGGGACGCTTGATAAAGGCTTGATAGGCGTTCATGCCCCAGCGCGTGCCTATTTCTTCGGGCATTTGATAGAAAATAGAAGTCGCTGCCGTTGCCCAATTTCCCAAATCTTGATAGAGATAATCATTGATTTCCACTACATTGTAGCGGTGAAAATCATGGACGAGCGTATCGGGATTGCGCTTGATTTGGGTATTGTAGTAGAGGTCGTCTTCGTAAAAAAAATGGGTAGTAGAAGCGTCATAAGGGATACTGTCTTTTTTGGCGGGCGCGTCTTCTTGGGTGGTAAAAGTAGCCGTACTATCGCCTAAGGCACTGTTTTGCCCCTCCTGCCCCTCTTTTTGGGTCAGTGGTTTTTCCGAAGGCTTTAAAATAAGAGGCTTATTGCCGATACTAAGGGTATCTTGGGCTTGGGCAATAGGTGAGAAGAAAGCCCCTACGACTATCAGACCTATGCCTATCAAAAAAGAAAAGAAAGAAGGGACAAAAAAAGGCGAATTTTCAAAACGTAGCGGGCGTGTCATGAGCAAAGGTGAATACGACATAAAGAAGTAGCCTGCAAAATTAGGAAAACTATTGGTATTGCGCCTCATTTATCTTCTCTTTCCCTTACTTTTATCGTCGGTAGGCTCTAAAATGCGTGTTAAAGTTTGTGAAAGCATAAGATAAGGCTTTTTTTCTGACCACTCACAGGGTCTTTTGAACCAAAATAGGCAGTAATGTTAAGTTCTGTAAAAAGCCTTATTTTGTCAAAGTTTTGTCAAATTAGAAACGAAATAAAATTTGGACTTAAACCCTAAGGGTCTTCAAGACCCTTAGGGTTTGGGGCATAGGACAAGGCAATGCCTTGTCCCTACATTTGCACCTAATTTTTAGAATTTGGCATTACTGGGTTTGGGGTGGGGAGCATTTAAGGCTTTTATCGTTGTAACAACGCAAAAAACGTACAAATTTTTTAGAGCCAGCGGATTTTTCTTTTATCTTTTAGTTTTAAAAAATAAAAGAATAGTTAAAATTGACATAAATTTAAAAGCATACCAAAAAAATATAATTTGATACGAAAACACAAAATAGGTGTCGTGGAGTTGTATGTCCAGCGTGTATTGTTCTAATGCTATTCCACAAATTAGCAATAAAACAATAATAAACGCTACAAACGCAGTTAAGATGTTTTTTTTCACGTCATTTATTTTAAAAACAAATTTGTAAAGCTATAAAAATGGTAAATTTTTTTTGACCTAAAATTCATGCCAGACTTAGAAAGTTTCAGGTTCAAAGATAATAAAAAAAAGCGTAATAACGGCAGCACCAACAAAAAATAAGACCGCCTATCTTTGGAAAGCGTGAAAAAATTGCTACCTTTGTCGCCTAATTTTGACCTCTGATTTTGGCGGCACAAAGATACGGTTTTGAGCAACAAGACCGCGCTTGCTGGTTGCGCTTGCGCTCTGCTGCTTATTCTTCGCTGTTTATTCCTCATTGTTTATTCCCTGCCCCTTATTTCTTGTTCTTTCAATCCGAATATGAATCACGACGCTACCCCTCAAAATACTACCCTACCTTCTGAAAAGTACAAACGCACCACCGTTACGGCGGCTCTGCCCTATGCCAATGGTCCGCTGCATATCGGGCATTTGGCGGGTGCTTACCTGCCTGCGGATATTTATGTGCGCTATCTGCGCCTGAAAAAACATCAGGTAGCCTTTATTTGTGGTAGCGACGAACATGGGGCAGCCATTACGCTACGTGCCAAAAAAGAGGGCATCAGTCCACAGGCGATTGTGGATAAATACCACCCCATTCTGAAAAAGTCGTTTGAAGATTTCGGAATTTCTTTTGACTATTACCACCGCACTTCCGAGCCTTTGCACCACCAAACGGCACAAGAATTTTTTAAGACCATAGAAAAAAAGCAGGGCTTTGTAGTGCGCCAAAGTGAGCAATTTTTTGATGAAGCCTATCAGCAGTTTTTAGCCGATAGGTACATCATTGGCACTTGCCCCAAATGTGGGCATGAGGCTGCCTATGGCGACCAATGCGAAAAATGTGGCACTGCCCTAAGTCCTACCGAACTTATCAATCCGAAGTCGGTTTTGAGTGGCAAAACGCCCATTTTGAAGCAGACCAAACATTGGTATCTGCCTATGCAGGATTATGAAAATTGGCTCAAAGAATGGATTTTAAACCAAAAAAAGGACACTTGGAAAACCAACGTCTATGGGCAGTGTAAATCTTGGCTCGAACAAGGGCTGCAAGAGCGTGCCATGACGCGCGACCTCGACTGGGGCGTGCCTGTGCCGCTGCCCGATACCGAAGGCAAGGTACTCTACGTATGGTTAGATGCCCCTATCGGCTATGTAAGTGCAACAAAGGCGTGGGCTGCCGAAAAAGGGCAAAAGTGGGAAGACTTTTGGAAAAAGGACGATACGCGTCTTTTGCATTTTATCGGGAAAGATAACATTGTTTTTCATTGTATCATTTTCCCAATTATTTTGAAGGCACAAGGCGAATTTATTTTGCCCGAAAACGTGCCTGCCAATGAATTTCTAAACTTAGAAGGCAATAAAATCTCTACTTCGCGCGAATGGGCGGTTTGGCTGCACGAATATTTGCAAGATTTTGCAGGAAAAGAAGACGTTTTGCGCTATGTCCTGACCTCTATTGCACCCGAAACAAAGGACAGCGAATTTACGTGGAAAGATTTTCAGACGCGCAACAACAACGAATTAGTAGCCACGTTGGGTAATTTTGTAAATCGTACAGTTGTTTTAGTAGATAAGTATTTTGATAAAGTTACGCCCGAAAGAAACGGACTCACGCAGTACGACGAGCAGGTTTTGGCGCAAATTGGCGTACAAAAGCAGAAGATAGAGCAGGCAATCGAGCATTTCAAATTTAGAGAAGCCCTGCATGAAGGCATGGAATTGGCGCGTATCGGCAATAAGTACCTTGCTGATACTGAACCTTGGAAACTTATCAAGACCGACCCCGAATTGGTAGGCACAATCTTGAATATTGCCCTGCAAATTACGGCAAATTTAGCCCTCCTATTGCGCCCTTTCCTGCCCAAAACCAGCGACCATATCGGCTCTATGTTGGGTTTTGATACGGTAGAAAAAAAGCTATCGTTTTTCGATTGGGAAAATGCAGGAAAAGACGATTTACTTTCTTATCCTATGAATTTGGGCGTGCCAAGTTTGCTTTTTGAAAAGATTGAAGATGCCGCAATCGAGGCGCAAATTGAAAAATTAGAAGCTACCAAAATCAAAACCCCTACCCTTGTGCCACAGAAAACAGAAACTACCTTCGAGGATTTTTCTAAGATGGACATCAGAATTGCGACCATTAAAGCCGCCGAAAAAGTAGCCAAAGCCGATAAACTCCTTAAACTCACCCTCGAAACGGGCTTAGATGAGCGCACCGTCGTTAGTGGCATTGCCCAATACTACAAGCCCGAAGAAATTATCGGCAAGCGGGTCTGCCTTTTGGCAAATCTTGCGCCACGCAAAATTAAGGGCATAGAATCGAAGGGAATGGTCTTGTTGGCAGAAGATAGCGAAGGCAAATTAGTTTTTGTTTCGCCCGAAATCTTTATCCAAGATGGGTCAGTGGTGAGATAACAGTCCCTTGCCCTTCTGGTGCTAATTTCTAAAAATTGCCTTGTTTTCGAATTGAGAACAGAATAGAATTTGGTTTTTCCTGTTTTGGGTCTGCAAATCCTCTCTTTTCAATCAAAATTTAGACAAGGCAATGCCTTTTTTTCTACCCTGAAAAACGGTTTCTAAAACTCAACCTTGCTTAGGTTTGGGGTGCAATTAAACACAGTCGACGGTTATATCTATAAACTACTATTTAAAAAATGGTGCAAGAGTCTTCCGCCAAGTTCCTACCCAAACTTTTGCTTCGTAGTCTGGCGCAGTCTGCTTCTATCTGTTTGCACCCTGCTCTGATGCCTACGTTGGCGTATTTTATCACTTATTTTTTTATCTATCAAGCCTCTTTTTTTCAGGTAGAATATTGGCAGCGACTGGGTATGATTTTTTTGGGTACTTTCCTAATGCCCGCCCTTTCGATTCTAAGCCTTTGGCGCGGTGGCTTCATCAGCACTTTGGATATGCGCAAGCGTCAGGAAAGGCATTTGCCTTTTGTGCTAAGTTGTATTTTTTATAGCCTTACTGCCTATTTTCTGCTTCGTATAGAAATGGATTTGCGTTTGGTTGCGATTATGTTCGGCATCACTTTTTCAGTAATTGCCCTAACGCTTATTACCTTGTGTTTCAAAATAAGTGCGCATGCCATCGGACTTTCAGGCGTTTTGGGTGTTGTGATGGCATTTCAAATACAATTTCCCCTCTTAAATTTAATATACTGGATAAGTTTCCTACTTTTTTTATTGGGCTTGCTCATGACGGCTCGCCTTTATTTGCAGGCGCATCGCCCCGTAGAAGTCTGGTTGGGTGCGCTTTTGGGTTTTAGCCTCTGTTTTGGAAGTGTGTATTGGGCGGCTTTTTAGAGAATGTTTGGTCAGAAAAGTTGTTTTATCATACCATAAATTCATTAAAATAAATGAAAGATAAAAAACTCAAATATGCACAATATCTACAAAAGTGGCAAGATTGTCCTGCTGCTAATTTTGCAGAAACGGACAAAATCGCATACCGCTGGGTGAAGATACCCATAACTTTGAATGATTTTCTGCCCATTCATGTTATTTCAGAGCCGCCACCTCGCATTTTAGATGATTCCGATAAAATGTGTTCGGGTTACGGACTTTCGCTATTCGATACTTTGTCAAATGCTGCTTCGAGGTATCAAAAAATCTATCACAAACTTAGACCCCATCAAAGGGAACAATTCAAAATTGATAAAGGGACAAGTATTGCCTTTCTAAGGTTGGAAAAAGAAGATGGGCTGTCAGATACTGCCAACGATTACGGACATTTTACGTTTCATGAGTATGAAAATGCGGAATTAGAAAAAAAAGTTTTAGAAACCTACACTATTTTTAAACAAGATGGAACATTTGAGAATTATCCCCCACAGTATTTATGAACTTTTTCATTTGAGAAGAGTTGGCAATCTTTTGTATTTTGAAGGACCGTTGCTAAGTTTGTTCAAAGAAAAAGGCGGCGTACATTTTTATCTCTTCGATTGGGTAGATAGTAGTCAAGATGCCAATAGATGGCTTATTTATCGCGTTTCTATTCAGTCTATTTCTGATTTTTTAGACAAAAAAATATCACACTTAGAGCTTTTTAAAAATCGAAACCTTGATAAAATTTATGTTGTAGATATTAGCAGAGGAAACGAATCTTTCTATGACTACCAAGCCTATGAACTACAACAACTACCCGCAAACTACCTACCTAATGCGGACAACTTTTTCGAGCCTTCGGATAGCCCCGACCTCGAAGCCATTAAAGTTGCTATTGCTTTGTCTAAACAAAAGGCAGTCTGACGCAAGTTTTTAATAAGTATAATAAAATAAACTAATTTTTTATAGGAGCTGGTACTGCTGTTAGGTTCTCAAAATCAGGCACAAATGTAGGGACAAGGCACTGCCTTGTCCGAAGTGAGATTGAAATAGAAAAGGGGGCAGACCTAAAAATAGGATTCAATCCAAATTTTATTTTGTTTTCAATGTGAGAAGACAAGGCTTTTTGCACCACTTAATAGCATTGTTTTTTTGGGGGCAATTTCTGAATTTGAGAAAAAATAAGTCGCAAGCAGTTCCTACCCAACAAAAGGGATTAAGTAGGGCAAGTAGGCACTTTGGCAGTTCGAGAATACACGTTTTTTCCTACCTTTGTACCTCGAACAAGAAACTCAACTCCCATGCCCAAAAATAACGACATCAAGCATATTCTTATCATTGGCAGCGGTCCCATCATTATCGGACAGGCTTGCGAATTTGACTATTCTGGCTCACAGGCAGCGCGTTCGCTGCGTGAAGAAGGCATACAGGTTTCGCTCATCAATTCGAACCCCGCCACCATCATGACCGACCCCCTCAATGCCGACCACGTCTATTTGCAACCGCTCACGCCCGAATCGATAGAAAAAATCTTACAGGAACAGGACATTGATGCCGTCTTGCCGACTATGGGCGGTCAGACGGCATTAAATTTAGCTATCGCCTGCCATGAGCGAGGGCTGTGGGAAAAGTACAACGTGCGCATCATTGGGGTAGATTTGCACGCCATCGAAACGACGGAAGACCGCGACAAGTTTAAGCAGTGCATGGAACGTATCGGCGTGCAGGTAGCCAAAGGGCAGGTAGCACGCTCATTTTTAGAAGGCAAAAAGATAGCCCAAGAAATAGGCTTTCCGCTGGTCATTCGCCCCTCTTTTACCTTAGGCGGCACAGGCGGCAGTGTGGTACAAGACCCCGAAGAATTTGATGAAGCCCTTTCGCGCGGTCTGCACCTTTCGCCCATACACGAAGTTTTGGTAGAGCAGTCTGTTTTGGGTTGGAAAGAGTACGAATTAGAACTTCTGCGCGACAATGCAGGCAACGTCATTATCATTTGTTCGATAGAGAATTTTGACCCCATGGGGGTGCATACAGGCGATTCTATCACCGTCGCACCTGCCATGACCCTTGCCGATACGACTTATCAAAAGATGCGCGACCTTGCCATTTTGATGATGAATAGTATTGGCTCTTTTGCAGGGGGCTGTAATGTGCAGTTTTCCGTCAATCCTGCCAATGATGACGAAATTATAGGCATAGAAATCAACCCTCGTGTGTCGCGCTCTTCGGCGTTGGCTTCGAAAGCAACGGGCTACCCTATCGCTAAAATCGCCGCTAAATTAGCCATAGGCTACAATTTAGATGAGCTACCCAACGCCATTACAGGCACAACCTCTGCCTTTTTCGAGCCTTCGCTGGATTATGTCATTGTCAAAATTCCGCGCTGGAACTTTGATAAATTCAAAGGCGCAGATACGCGCTTGGGTTTTCAGATGAAATCGGTAGGTGAGGCAATGGGTATTGGTAGAAATTTTCAGGAAGCCCTGCAAAAAGCCTGTCAGTCCTTAGAAATTCGCCGCAACGGTCTGGGTGCAGATGGCAAAGAATTGCGCGACCAAGAGCAAATCCACCAAAAACTCAAAGTTCCTTCATGGGATAGGCTCTTTCGTATCTATGATGCCATGAAGTTGGGGATTCCTTTTAAAAGGATTCAAGATTTGACCAAAATAGACCCTTGGTTTTTGCATCAAATTGAAGAAATGGTATTTTTAGAAAATGAAATAGAAAAACATACCATTCACAATATCACAAACGAATTGCTTTTAGCCGCCAAAAAGCGCGGCTATGCCGATAGACAATTAGCCCACCTTCTGCGCTGCCTTGAAAGCGAGGTCTATAAAAAGCGCGAAGAAATGGGCATTAAGCGCGTCTGGAAGGTAGTGGATACCTGTGCTGCCGAATTTGAAGCCAAAACGCCTTACTATTATTCTACCTTCGAACAAGAAAATGAATCGACTTGTAGCGATAAAAAGAAAATCATTGTCTTGGGTTCGGGTCCTAATCGTATCGGACAAGGGATAGAGTTTGATTATAGTTGTGTGCATGGCATTTTGGCGGCAAAAGAAGCAGGTTATGAAACCATCATGATAAATTGCAATCCCGAAACGGTTTCTACTGATTTTGATATTGCAGATAAACTATATTTTGAGCCTATCTTTTGGGAACATCTCTACGATATTATCCAACACGAAAAACCCGAAGGTGTTATCGTGCAGTTGGGCGGACAGACGGCGTTGAAGTTAGCCGAAAAGCTCAATCGCTACAACATTCCCATCATTGGCACAAGCTACGAAGCCTTAGACCTTGCCGAAGATAGAGGGCGTTTTTCAGATTTGCTCAAAGAAAACGACATTCCCTATCCGCGCTATTTTGCGATAAAGAACGCCGAAGAAGCCTTAGATTTGGCAAAGGACTTGAATTTTCCGCTCTTGGTGCGTCCTTCTTATGTTTTGGGCGGACAGAATATGAAAATTGTCATCAATGAGCAGGAATTGGAGCAGCATGTCGTTAATATCTTCAAAGAGATGGGCGAGGGTTCGGTCTTGATAGATGAGTTTCTTTCGGGTGCGATAGAGGCAGAGGCAGATGCTATTTGTGATGGCGAAATGGTAAAAATCATAGGCATCATGGAACACATCGAGCCTGCGGGTATTCATTCGGGCGATTCTTACGCCGTTTTGCCTACCTTCGACCTGCCCCAAGAAATTATCCAGACCATAGAAGAATACACCAAAAAAATTGCCCTTGCCTTGCATACAAGAGGTTTGCTCAACGTGCAATATGCCATCAAAGATGGAAAAGTCTATGTCATTGAGGCAAATCCTCGCGCTTCGCGTACCGTACCTTTTATTTGCAAAGCCTACCAAGAGCCGTATGTCAAATGGGCTACGTGGGTCATGCTTGGCTATAAAAAATTAGCAGCGTTACCCTTTAATCCTACCAAAGAGGGCTATGCTATCAAAATCCCTGTTTTCTCTTTTGATAAGTTCCCCAACGTCAATAAGGAATTAGGTCCCGAAATGAAATCTACGGGCGAGGCGATACAATTTATCAAAGACCTCAAAGACCCATTTTTTAGGGACATCTACAAACAAAGAAACTTGTATTTGAGCCGATAATATAGAAGCCGCCGCCACCAAAATCTACTCAATTCGGTGGCGGTTTTTTGTGATTTAGGCACAAACCCCTCATAGCTTTTTGTTTCTAAGATGTTTTTTCTTTTGACTGATTTTTAGTAAATTTGCACAGCAACAAGGCTATTTCTACCCAAAGACGCATATCAAAAATGATGAAATATCAGAACATCAGAGAAGAAGAACTCAAAAATAAAGTAGCCCAAGACTATTTTTGGCTCTACGATTGCACCAAAATTATCGGCAACGTCGATTTTTGTGTCGCAAAGCATCAAAGCCAATTGGAAATGTATGAGCAGGAGTCTTTACTTTGGGCAGAAGCCAAGAAGGGCGCGTCGGATATTTACAAATCTATCGTGCAGCTTGTCCTTACGATTGGAAAGGCGCGGACTTTCGACAAATTCCTACCGCCTTCTTTTTTGGGTGCTTTTGATGGTGAAAAAATCGCATTTTTACCCTATAATGACATTCAAGAGTTTTTCTACATCAATGATTTTAATTGGAATGTAACGCCTTCAAACTACGAAACCAAAGAGTTTAAACGCCTTTTAGAAAAAGTAAAGACGACGATTGACCAAAAAGCCTTGCTCTTTTTTTATGAAGAAGACAACAAAGAACTGCAAATATTTATCAAAGAAAATTTTGTAGTAGGCAAGTTTGGTCTGACAAAAACGCGCATTGATAAAAATAATTTCTTGGTTATTTACAATAAATGGTTGGAAAGTGTAAAGCCTACGATTGCGGCAAATTGGGAAGTTGCCAAAAAACATGGCATCATCGACGGCGATTTTTACTTAGCCGACTTGCTTTCAGCCGAAAATGAGACCCTAAAAGATAAACTGTATGTTTTGCTCAAAAAAGAATACTATGAATTTGACCGAAAGATAAATGAAATGGGATTTTTCAATTCCAACAAGACGGGTTTTAATGACAAACAAGTGGCGCACACACAATTTTGGAATAAATATGAGCGTCCGCCCAAAGAGGAATATTGGGATTACATTGTGGAGCGAAGAGATTTGCTTGTGCCGCAGGACGTTAGGGAGCGAAAGGGCAGTTTTTTCACCCCTCAAATCTGGGTCGAGCTTTCACAAAAGTACCTCACCGAAGTTTTAGGTCAGGATTGGCAAGATGAGTATTATGTGTGGGATTGTGCCGCAGGTACAGGAAATTTATTAAATGGTTTGACTAATAAATACCACATCTTTGCTTCTACCTTAGATAGGCAGGACGTAGATGTTATGCACGACCGCATCAAAAACGGCGCGAACTTATTAGAAGACCATGTTTTTCAATTTGATTTTTTAAATGATGATTTTTCAAAATTACCAAAGCCACTACAAAATATCATCAACGACCCCGAAAAAAGAAAAAAGTTGGTAATTTATATCAATCCGCCGTATGTAGAGGCTGGCTCTCATAAAACTGCTAAAAAAACAGGAAGCCCGAAAGCAGGAGTAGCCAAAGACAATAAAACAAGAGAACTATATCGTGAAAAAATCAATGGCGGGTCGAATGAAATTTTTGCCCTTTTTATGGCGCGAATTTACGATAAGATAAGTGGCGCAAAATTAGCTCAATTTTCAAAACTCAAATTTATACAGGGTACAAATTTCACTAAGTTTAGAACCTTCTTTTTAGCAAAATTTTTAAAAGGCTTTATTGTTAGAGCCAATACCTTTGATAATGTCGTGGGTCATTTCCCTATTGGTTTTACCATTTGGGACACAGCAGAAAGAGAAAAAATTGATAAAATAGTTTGTGATATTATAGAAAATGAAGGTGTAAAAAGTGGTGAAAAATCTTTTTACGGTAATTTACCACAAAACATCAATAGATGGATAAAAGACTTTGACGATAAGACGAAAACAGGAATAGGATACATGGGGAATCCATCGCCTGACTTTCAGCAAAATAACCAGTTGTTTCTTTCCATAGAAAAAGGCGTATGGCATATTAATTTTTGGAATTTTACCCAAGAGAATATCTTTCAAGGCTGCGTCTATTTTGCCGTTCGCCATTGTATGGCTGCCACTTGGCTCAACGACCGAGACCAATTTTTGTATCCAAATGAAGGTTGGGAAAAGGATACGGAATTTCAAAATAATTGCCTTGCTTTTATGCTTTTTCATGGGCAAAACAGAATTTCCTCTGAAAAAGGTACAAATCATTGGATACCTTTTACCGAACAAGAGGTGAATGCTCGCACCAAGTTTGAAAGCAATTTTATGACGCAATTTATCAAAGGCAAACTGAAACCAAACGGAAACGGTAGTTTATTAAATCCCGAAAAAATAAGGGCTGCTCCCCTAATTTTTTCCCCCGAAGCGCAAGCCGTCTTTGAGGCAGGGCGCGAACTTTGGAAATATTATCATGCACAACCCAACTGCAATGTCAATGCTTCGCTTTACGACATCAGGGAGCATTTTCAGGGCAGAAATGCAAAGGGCAAGATGAATAATAAGAGTGAAGATGAAATTTATAGCAATCTTATTAGCAAATTGCGTGAAAGTCTAAAAATTTTAGCAAGCAGTATCGAGCCAAAAATTTATAAATATGGTTTTTTGAGAAAGTAATTTTCTCAAAATAAAAAACAAACCCTCTCCTTATTTCAAAGAGAGGGGCTGTATCATAACGTTAGGTTCTAAAAGATGCTTCTAAATGTAGCGACAGGGCATTGCCTTATCCGAAGTGAGATTGAAATAAAAAAGGACTTTCAAATCCAACATACACTTCAATCCGAATTTTATTTTAACGAAAACATAAAATTTTGTAAAAAACTTAATATTATTAGATGCGTTTTAGAATTTTGCTCGCTTGCAAAGAAAGTCTTTTTCGCTACAAAAAGCGAAGTTTTTGGCACTAAAAGGCAATAATTTCTTTGATGTCTATCATGATTTTTCGCGCCAAATGCTCGGCAGTAGATTCACTGCTCGATTCGGCATAGATGCGAATGATAGGTTCGGTATTGGAAGGGCGCAGATGTACCCATTCGCCACTCTCAAAAATAATCTTGACCCCATCGAGGGTAATGAGTTGCTGTTGCTTGTATTTTTCAGCAATTTTTTCCAAGATTTCAGCAACATTCATCGCCTCATCTAATTCTATCTTGTTTTTAGAGATATGGTAGTCGGGATAACGCGCTTTGAGCATATTGGCAGAGCCTTTAAAATGTGCTAAGTGCGAAAGAAAAAGTGCAATTCCAACTAAGGCATCTCTGCCGTAATGCAATTCGGGATAAATCACGCCGCCATTGCCTTCGCCACCGATAAGTGCCTGATTTGCTTTCATACTTGCCACTACATTGACCTCGCCCACTGCTGAGGCGAAATAAGTCCCGCCTGCTTTTTCAGTAACCTCTGCCAAAGCTCGCGTAGAGGAAAGATTTGAAACCGTATTGCCACTTTTTTTCTGCAAAAGATAATCGGCAACGGCTACTAAGGTATATTCTTCGCCAAAGGGCGTACCATCTTCGCAGACCAAACAAAGCCTATCTACATCAGGGTCTACAACGATACCTAAATGAAAGTTGCCACTTCTGATGCGCGAACAAATATAGGTGATGTTTTCGGGCAAGGGTTCGGGATTGCGCTCGAAAACCCCCGTAGGCTCACAAAAAACACGCTCTATCGTTTCTACCCCCAAACGCTCCAAAAGATAAGGCACAGCAAAACCGCCCACAGAATTACAACCATCGACTACAATGCGAAACTGTTTGGCAGCAATCGCCTCCCTATCTATGGCAGGTAGGGCTAAAATCGCTTCTACATGCCTTTCGAGGGCTTTTTCATCTTCTTGATAGCCACCAAAGGCAGTTACTTTGGCATATTGTATCTGATTTTGGTCTGCAATTTCTAAAACGGCAGCCCCTTCGTCGGCGGAAATAAATTCCCCCTCCTGATTCAATAATTTAAGGGCGTTCCAATTCGAGGGATTGTGGCTTGCCGTTAGGATAATGCCGCCTATCGCCTGATGGTAAGGCACTGCCATTTCCACTGTCGGCGTAGTTGCCAAGCCCAAATCTATCACCTCGATTCCCAAACTGCGTAGCGTAACGGCTACCAGTTGGCTATACATTTCTCCTGAAAGGCGGGCATCTCTGCCTATTACCATTCGAGGGGGTGCAGCGGGCGAACCCTCCTGCATATTGGCTCTTAGTTTTGCCCAAGTTCCAAAGGCGGCACTAAACTTTACTACGTCTTCGGGCGAGAGGGTTTCCCCTGCTTTTCCACCAATCGTACCGCGTATGCCAGAGATAGATTTAATTAGCGTCAAGGTTGAAAGAAATTGTTTGAAGCACAAAGATAAGTCTTTTTAGCGAATCCACCAGCGAGTTTTGATAGGAAAGACACAAAAAAATGCAAGACGGCTTTCGTTTCAGACTGCGGCTTTTGCCCTACCTACTTTTTTATTTTCACAACAAATTTCCTACCTTTGCGTTTGTATCGGAAACAGACCTTTCAAAGTTGCCGCTGCAAAATCGGCAACACGCACCCGACTTCTTAAACAAAAAACGTCCATGTCGCGCTTTTTCCTCACCTTTTTCGCTTACCTTATGGCTTTTCAGATAGGTTTTGCCACTATTGGGCTGCCTATCTATGAGCATTTGTGTAAGATGAAGGAAAAAACGACCGTTACGATACTCAACGCCTACGAATGTTGTTGCGAGGTGCAGGCGCAAAAGTTTAAGGCGCGTTTTGGTTGTGATTTAGAACAAGGCACAACAGAAAACGATTGTTGCGATACCAAAACCCAACTTTTACAAGACCAAACAGACAAGCATTTTCCAAAAGATTTTAAGTTTAAATTTTTAGAAAATTTTGTTTCGGACTTCTTCTTTTTCGAGTTCGAGATAGTAGAAAAAATTAGCTTCGGGCAGGAAAAAATCGCACTCCTTTATGGGGCTGACTTGCCGCCGCCCAATCTGTACGGCAAAAAACTGCTCATTTTTATCCAACTTTTTAGACTATAAACTCCTCATTTTCTTGACTTGGGGCTATTCAAATATGCCCTTTCGCCTACTTTTTAGGTTTTGAATCAAAACCAAAAACATAGGCTTGTTTTTAATTTTTTTTACAAAAAACAGACAAGAAGATGACTTTCACACAACTTTCAAAAAAGGTAGCCTTTTTCGTGGCTGCTTTTATTGCTGCTCTCTTTTCAAATCCGATTGCAGCACAATCGCACCAAAATCAAGACAAAAATCATCATACCCAAAATCATCATACCCAAAATCATTTGGAAGGCAAAGTGTATGATGCCACTACCCAAGAGCCGCTTATAGGCGCGACCCTCTTATGGAAAACGGCTGCTACTACAAAAGGCACAGTTACAGACGCAAACGGCGTTTTTCATCTGGACAAAAGCCTCGAAACCGACACGCTTCTGGTCAGTTATGTAGGTTTCCAAACGGATACGCTTTTGATAGCGGCAGAGCAAAATTATATAGAAATTGCTTTGAAATCTGTGGTTTTAAATGAAGTAGAAGTAACGGCTAACTTAGGTTTGGATAGGGAAATCCAACAGGCAGAACTGCTGACAGTCAAAGACTTGCGAAAGGCGGCTTGTTGTAATTTGGCAGAAAGTTTCGAAACCAACGCCTCGGTAGATGCCGCTACCACAGATGCCGTCAGTGGCAATCGTCAGATTCGCCTTTTGGGGTTAGATGGGCGTTTTTCACAGCTCATGGTGGAAAGTTTGCCTATGATGCGTGGCTTGAATTTGCGTGCAGGGCTGCATTTCATACCCGGTACTTGGGTGCAATCCATCGACATCAACAAGGGCGCAGGTTCGGTAGCCAATGGCTATGAATCGATGACAGGGCAAATCAATGTAGAGCTGGTAAAGCCCGAAAATATGCTCCAAAATGGCGAAAAACTTTTCCTCAATGCCTACCTCAATCAATTTGGCAGAGCCGAACTCAACGCCCATACTGCCTATAAAATTTCGCCGCGCTGGTCGCAACTTTGGCTCTTGCATGGCAGCACGCAGGTACGCGAAATGGACGAAAACAACGATAATTTTATGGATTCGCCGCGCTATAAGCAAGCCAATGCCTTTACACGCTTCAAATATGAGGGCAAAAAAATGGAAGCCATGTTGGGCGGACGTTTTCTTTGGGAAGACAAAATCAGCGGACAAAATGGTTCTTCTTTCAACGACAAAAGTGCCGACAACACGCGCTACAATGTGGCGATGGAAAATAAAAAAGCCGATTTTTTTGCAAAAGTAGGATTTTTTATCAACTCAAAAACTACCTTCGGCAATCAGTTTTCGGCACAATATCATCAAAGTCAAAACGTATGGGGATTGCGTCAATTTGAGGGAACACAGACCCAACTCTACTACAATGGCATTTTGGAAACCGAACTTTCAGAAACACACAAATTGCGAGCAGGTTTGAGCCTCACTTACGACGATTTTGGGCAGCAATACCAAGACCGTCTTTCCGATTCGCTTAGGCTTTACGATTGGAGCAGAAAAGAAAAAGTGGCGGGTGCATTTTTCGAGCATACCTTGAAAGCGGCTAAATTTCAGGCAGTTTCGGGGCTAAGAATGGATTATCACAACCTTTGGGGGCTGATTCCGATAGCGCGTTTGCACCTCAAATACGAATTTTCGGAAAAAACAATCTTACGCGCTTCGGCAGGCAATGGTTTTCGCCTTGTCAATCCGACCATCGACTTCGGAAATTTCCTACCCAGCGGCAGGATTTTGCAGGTAGAAAGTTTAGAACCTGAAAGACTTTGGAACTTTGGCGTGAGTTTGGCGCAGCAGCTTTCGGTAGGCGGGCGCAAAGGGCGTGTCGTTGCCGATTTTTACCATACCCGTTTTCAAAATCAGGTAGTGGCAGATGTAGAAACGGCGGGCATTTTAGCGATTTACAACCTCCAAGACCAGTCGTGTGCCAATAGTTTCCAAATTCAGACCGAACTCGAACCCTTTAAGGGCTTCGAAATTTCTGCCGCCTATAAATTTTACGACGTGCAGGCGGCTTTTCGCAATCCGACACCCCAACAAAAAAGCCAAATGCGACAGATGCCGCTCACACCCAAGCACCGTTTTTTCATCAATACCGCCTACACAACGGCAAATGAAAAGTGGAACTTCGACCTCACAGGGCAGTGGGTAGGTAGCCAACGCCTAAGTGCAAGTCCGCTCGATACGCAGAGTCAAAGTCCTGCCTATATGCTTTGGAATGGGCAAATTACGCGCAGTTTCCCCAAATGGGATTTGTATGTAGGAGGCGAAAACCTGCTTAATTTCATACAACCCAATGCCATTTTAGATGCCCAAAATCCTTTTTCTAACCAATTTGATGCAGGTAGAATTTGGGGCAACGTCATGGGGCGCATGGTCTATGTAGGCATGCGAATTTCGGTGAAATAAGACCAAAAAAATGCCTTGTTGGTATGGTAAAAGCCTAATATGCACCTCAACTCAAACCCCACTGATGTTAAATGTAGGGACAAGGCATGCCTTGTCCTATGCCCCAAACCCTAAGGGTCTTCAAGACCCTTAGGGTTTAAGTCTAAATTTTATTTTGTTTCTAATTTAAAAACAAAAAACTTCTCGCCGAACTTAACATCATTGGGGCAGTGTGCAGATTTAGCAAAAATAAATCGTGAAAGGAGCATAAATTTTTCGCTCGCCGCTTGTAGGGAACGTTTTTTTTTGGTATTTTTAGAAAGTCCTTTTTCGGAAAGGTATGATGCCTTTCTTTCTAAAAATATCTTACTTTCAAAATCTTTTTATCCCTATGGCAGGAACTTGTTACGCTGAATATCAGGAATCGGAGGCAGGCAACTACATCAAAGTTGTCATGAAAGGCTTTCTTATCTTAGAAAAATACAAACCTTGTTGGTTAGAAGTTGTAGATTTGATACAAAAACATCAGTGCCATCATATTTTGGTGGATATGGGCGAAAGCAAAGTCATTGCAGAGGAAAACCGCGATTGGCTCTACAAAGAGTATTTTCCCAAAGCGTATGAAGCCTCTGCACACAAAGTTTTTCGGGTAGCGCGTATTGTAGCCGAAGATGTCTATAATCAGATGTCGCTCAAACAGCTCGATAACCTGCGCAAAACGGGTGAGTATGCCGAAGTGTCAGAAAATTTCAAGACTGAAAATGAGGCACTTAGCTGGCTTTTGGCAGAATAAAGGATTTTGTGCCTGCTTTTTTGTCGGCTTTCGGTTTTGGATTTGCTTTTGATACACACAAAAGGACGCTTTATCCGAAGATACAAGCTGCTCTCACTCTGTTTCTGTTTTTTACCATGCCTGCACCCTTTTTTTCGTTTCAAAATCAAACTCAAAAAAAGCCTACTTTTTCACAACTGCCTGCCTTTGAAAAGCAAGCACCCTTTCTTACGCCTTCTTTTCGTCCGAATTGGGTAAGAATACCTGAAAATGTAATCTTTAAAACACAAGAAAGACTTTTTGAGGTACAACTTTCCGACCAAAAACTAACTTTAATAGACAAAAGTCAGGAACTGCCTCAAAAGCGTGCCTTTGCCCTTAGCGAATTGCAAACGCTACAATGGCAGTTTAAACGGCTGCTCCTGCCGCTCATTTTGGGAAGTGTGCTGGCTTCACTCTCTTTCATTGCCCTACTTAAAGGCTTGATAATGAACCATTTAGGCGTAATCCTGACCCTGATTTTCGGCATCTGGGCATATTACGGTTGGCAGGGGCGTTATTTTTTAGAGGTATGGAAAAAAGGCGGTGAGCGTGTTTCGCTTGCTTTTCCTTATCTAAATAAAAGTAAAAAAGCGATTGAAGAAGTACAAAAAAGATTGTTTCATCAACTTTTATTTCCTAATAAGCGGTGAAACAAACTCTTAAACAATGCCCAAGCATCTTGGTAGCGGTTGGGTTTTTGGCTAAAAGAAATCTTTGGACTTTCGCCTTCTTTTTCTTCAATATCAAGGTGATAAACAAAAACAAATTCGCCTTTTCCGCCCTGCCAATCGCCCACTTGTCCAAATCGTAAGTCATTCATTTTCAAGCGTTTTATCTTTGGGTCTTCGCTTTCTGTTGTTTCTATGCTGTAATAACCTTGTGTAATTTCTTTTAAAATCTGCACTTTTTCATTTTCACGATAGGGTTCGAGCAGTTTCCAATTTTTTGGAAAATAATTGAATTTTATATTTTTATCCGCATCAAAAAAAGAATAATAGCCACTGTAATAGCCTTCTTCCGTTTCGGCTACTACATTCCAAAGCACGATATTGAGGGCAGTAACCTTGCTATCATAGCGCGAATAAGGAATATTTTGATTTTGAAGGGCTTGCTCAAAGGTCTGATTTGCTAAAAACTTTAAAACAAAACCCAAAATAAGGTAGCAAGTGCTGATGCCTAAGCCATAGAGGTTTCTGCGCCTGCGTTTGGGATTGTAACGCCCATTTTTTCGGTAGCGTGTAAAGGCGACGACGATAACAAAGTAGAGAAAGGGCAAGGTATAGAGCGGGTCTATGACAAAAACTGTTTTAGTAGCAAAACCATAATTGTAGAATGGATATAAAAGTTGCGTTCCCCAAGTGGTGCAAGTATCCAGAAGGGCATGGGTTACGAAGCCCCAAAAAAAGAGATTGAACCATTCCCAAAAAGTAGTATGGCTATATCGTTTTATTTTATGTATAAAAAAAGCAAATAAAGGCGAAACAATAATAGCAAAAAGCAAAGAATGAGTAAGACTTCTATGCCATTGCAACTGTTCTACCACATCTTGAAAGGGGTTGGCTAATACGTCTAAATCGGGAATTGTGCCTGCCACTGCCCCCCAAAAGAGTGCCTGATTGCCAATTTTTCGCCCCAAAGCAGCCTCACCTACGGCTGCACCCAAAACAATTTGTGTTAGAGAATCCATATCTATTTGCGAAAATAAATGTGTGGTCTTTTAAAGTGATAAAAGTTTTTAGAATAGGATATTTTGCTAAACAAGCCAAGAAAAGCCGCCTTCTGTTTGCTTTTATGGGCAAGGCAGAGGTAGTTTTTTCTTGTGGGGCTTTATCATTTTCAAAGATATAGAAAAGTGCGCAAAAAAAGCGAAACGGCGGTACAGAAGCTAAAAAAATACCGAAAAAGCAATAAAATTTCCTACCTTTAAGCCCATTGACCTATTTTATTCAGTTATTTTCAAATCTGCTTCTGCCAAATTCCAGATGCCTAAAAGGTTGCTTTTCAAATCTATGATATAATCTTTATTGTAGAAAATATAATTTTTAGGATAAAAAAGTATAACCGCAGGCGCGTGATGAAGCCAGATTTTTTGCAGTTCCCAATAGTAGGTTTTGCGCTTTTGTTCGGATTCTATTTCCCAAATTTTATCTAAATCTTGGTAAAAAGTAGTGGGTAGATAGGGGCAATCTTTGGGAAATTGCATCAAAAGCCCTATCTCTTCGGCTATGGGACTGTAAAAAGTTTGATAGGTAAGGTTTGCCCTATTTTTTGCCTCATTTATGCCCAAATTTTCGCCTTTTTGGGTTCTCGCAGCCTTGATGCCTACTTGCGCCCAATCTTGTATGAGGCTGTCTAAGATTGCATTTTTCCAACTTTCATTTGTACTTGAAAGGTACAGAGTAGGAAGGGCAGCCCAAAAAGCCGCTCGATATAGTGAATCATTTTTAAAACTATTGATATGTATTTCGCGCTCTTGTGCTGCAAACAAATCTTGGTAGCTTTGTAGGGCAAAAGTTCGCGCTTTGAGCGTATCTTGTAGGTAGCCTTGTAGGGAATTTTGCTGATATTGCGGTAGAATTTGCGGTATAAATCCTTGATTTTCAATGTTTTGCGGATTATTTTTTCGTTTGTTTCTATCTACACTCAAATTGAGGGCGAAGCGAAAAATGTTGCGTCTTAGCAAGGTATCGAGGTCGGCTTGTTGTACTTTTTCAAATTGAAGTACCGAAACTGCCAAAAGCGGAAAACTTTGTAGTTCTAAATTTATGATTTTTTTTTGTACGCTTTTTGCAAAATTACTATCCAAACGCGCATATAAGTCAGGGGGCAGCAAAAGTGCTGCAATTTTTTCTTTTTCAAAGAGCCAAGCCAAATAAGCGGTATCTTGATGGTAATGCAATTCCCATTGATGCACGTAAGGAAAAGGCTTTTGATGGTCATTTTTTCCAAAAAAATCCTCGTGTTTTTTTAAAACGATACTATTTTTTCTAACTTCTTCTAAAAGATACGCGCCTGTTCCGATGGCAAGATTTTGTTTGATGATTTTATTTTTTTCAAAACTTATGCCTGCTTTTTGTAGGATTTTGGCAGAAAGGATACTACTTTCAGGAGTGGCTAAAAAATGGGGAAGAAGTCCTGTTTTTTTTGCAAGTCGGATTTGGAAATGAAAAGGGTCTTCAAAAACAAAGGCTTGCTGCCAATTTTGGCTTTCGCTTTCTAAAAAAGAGCGAAAGAGCGCACCCGAAGGCGTATTTGCCCACCTTTTGAGGCTGAAAATGACATCGTGAGCGGTGAGCTGTCTTGCCTGTTGGTTTTCAAAATCCTGATGGGGGTGAAAAAAAACGTCTTGGCGAAGCTCGAAGGCGTAGGTTTTGCCACTGTCTAAGACGGTGTAAGATTTTAGCAAATTTTCGTATAAAATACCCTCCTCGCCTAAGCGAAACAAAGGACTGTATAGTTGGGCAACTACCTGCCTTTGGCTAAGTGTTAGCGGTGCAGAGGGGTCAAAATGTGGCGGCAGGGCTTCAAAAAAGGCGATATTTCCTTCTTTATAGGGCGTAGCGGGGCTTTCTGAAATTGCTTCTTTTCGAGATTGAGAACAAGATAGCACAAAAAAAACAAACAAAGAAGAAAGCAACACGAGAAAAGGCGATATTTTTTTCATGTAAGAAAATAGTCTTTTGGGTATTTCTTTTTTTCTCAAATCAGGGGCGAAACAACGCGCCAACAAAAGTAAGGAAAAGAAGCCCAAAAAAAATCCTATCCAAAAAAATGAATAGGATAGGATTTGAAAAAGCAAAAATAAATTTAGGGTTTCATTAGCTTAGGATACTTGTATATCAGGTAGCGCGTGGCGGCTGCCATGTAGCGTATCTCCTCGTCTTTGTAATTGGGGTCGGGGCTGGTTTTGGCGTTTAGCTCTGCCTCACTAAGCCCATGGTCGTTGTTTTCAAATTCTTTCATCTTGCCCATTGCCTCGCGGCTCACGACGGTATTGCCTTTGAAGGTTACGGCTAAATAGGATTGTGGCTCTAATTTCCAACTGTAATCGTTATTGATGGAATAAAAAAGTTTTACAGTATATCCTTCTCCCGAACTGCGTTTGTCTGAAACAATGACGGTAGTAGAATAAACTAAGTTTGCAGCCCCTCCTTTTTCTCTATGAATCTTGACTTGATAGCGATTGGCTTTGCCTTCGCGAAACATCTCCCATTTGTACTTGACTCCTTTTCGTACCAAAGTGCCACGCGGATTGTTGTCCTGTACGTGTGCGAGGACTTCGAGTAGCAATTCTGTTTCGTCGGGGGTATGCGCCCAAGTGGGCATCTGTGTTGCCCAAGTGGTGAGGGCGAAGGCGGAAAGGGCAAATAGTTTTACTTTTTTCATCATAATAGAAGTTTTGTAGGAATAAAAAGAGATAAAGTAGGTTTGAATGACATCTCCGAAAAAGGAAAAAATGGCAATTCGGTATCGCTAATATCGTTCCAAAAAGGGGCGGTTTGGGTCAAAAGTATGTTTTTTGTAAAAACAAGAAGTTATTAGCTTTTTTCAAGAAAAGAAGCGCGTCTTAGGCGGTCGTTGATGGCTTTTCCCAAGCCAATTTCGGGTAGCCATTCGGCGATGATGACATCGATATCCAAGCTATCGAGTTGGTGCAAGAAGTCGAAGAAATTTTGGGCTGCTTCGCTTAGGTTTCCACTTTTAGAAAGTACCAAACGCGCCTTTGTAGGACTTTGAGCGGCAGTTAGGGCAGGGAGTTTCTGAAAAGCCAAGACCCCCACTTTTTTACCTGCCTGCGCTTCGAGAAGGCTGCTTAGGTCTTCGCCTACCACAATGGGCTTTCGGGGTGCGTAATGGCTTTGCAACATACCGGGTGCGGCAGGGCGCGAGGTAGAATGGGGGCGTAGGGCTACGCGCTGCCCCAAAAGGCTTTCGATGTCTTCTATCGGAATCCCCCCTTTTCGGAAGACGGTTACAAGCCCATTTTCTATGCCTACGATTGTAGATTCGATGCCGATTTGCGATTTGCCGCCGTCTAAGATATAGCCTACTTCATTGCCTAATTGTTGGGCTACGTGCAGCGGTGTGGTCGGACTTAGGTAGCCAAAAGGGTTTGCGCTGGGAGCGGCTAAGGGAAAATTGAGGCGGCTCAATAGTTCAAGGGTGAGGGGGTGGTTGGGAATCCGCATCGCGACGGTTTCTAAGCCACTGGTTACCAAAGCAGGCACGATTCCTTTTTTGGGCAGCAAAAGGGTAAGCGCACCCGCCCAAAAGTGTTCGGCTAAGAGTAGCAGCGGCTTGGGAATTTCTACTACCCAATTTTCTACCTTCGCAAGGCTATCGGTGTGTAGGATAAGCGGGTCGAAGGTGGGGCGTTTTTTGATGCGAAAAATTTCGGCTACTGCATTGACATTCAAGCCATTAGCGGCTAAACCATAAACGGTTTCGGTAGGAATGGCTACCGTTTTGCCTGCCAAAAGGCAGGTCTTGGCGAAATCTAAATCTGTTCCTATCATAAGAAAAGGGGCAAAAAGAGTAGGGCTGCGTTGAAAGTGGCTTTAAAAAGCGGCAAAATTAAAACATCTTTCCCACATGCTTTGTTTCTGGATATGAAAATCAAGCAAACTGTTCCAAAAAAATAAGCCTCTAAGTTTGCCTGCGCTACCAAAAGTAGGCGGCATTTTTGGTAATAGCCTCTGAATAAAATCCGAAAAAAAAACTACAAAATGGAAAATTTTAGCCCCGACACGCCAAAAGAAACCCGTATCGCTGCCTTTTGCAGCCGTTATGAAATCGAGGACGCGCAAAAAGTTGCAGATTTATATGAAATAGATGAATTAGTAGCCTTCCTACCTACCTATCCTACCGATTCGGAAAAGCAGGCACTACAACAACTCTTGGGCGTTGCTTGGATAGATAGTTTCTATGGTTATATGGATTGGCACAAATCTACCAACACCTTTGAACTCATTATGCAGTGGCGCGAAAAAACAGGCAACTACGACTAATTTTTAGTTTTATATTTTTATCTAAAAATGGATTGACTATCCTATCTTACTAAATATTTTTGGCAAAGCATAAACGCTGCATTTTTGGAGTTGAACATCACTACCCAAATAGGGGCATGGTCTGATAACAAACCTCTTTTTAAATTTAAAATTCAATCAAAAAATATGAAACTTCGCCTCGCAACACGTGTAAATGCACCCTTATCCAAAGTATGGGAAGGCTTTGATGCCACACTCTTTGAAGCCCTCAATCCGCCTTTCCCCAAGGTGCGTTTGTTGCGTTTTGAAGGTTCTCAAAAAGGCGATTGGGTGGAAATAGAACTCAATTTTATCTTATTTAAAACGGTTTGGCTTTCTGAAATTACCGAACAAGAGAGCCTTGGCGAGGAGATTTATTTTGTAGATGAGGGGCGAAAGTTGCCCTTTCCGTTGCGTCGCTGGAAACACAAACATGGTTTGGTAGCAGAGCAAAAAGGCGGCACTTGGATTGTAGATGAAATAGAGTACCATAGTTTTTCTACCCTACTCGATGCCTTTTTGTACCTGCCCTTTTATCTGCAATTTGCGTATCGCAAGCCCATTTATAGGCGTTTTTTTAAGTAGGAAAAATTACTTTTGCTTTTTTTTACTTCAATGCTAATTACCCTTTTCAGAAAATAAGTCTAAGGCAGATTGAACCATGACCTTTACGCCTGTTTGAATGGAAGGAAGGGCAACGGGCGCAAAAAAGGGCGAATGTAACGAGGGCAACGGTGTGCCTTGTGCCTTGCTTGCTTCTATTTTTTCGGGTGCTACTGTGCCAAGCCAAAAGAGGCAAATTGGCACTTTTTCCGCCGTCCGTCCGAAGCGGCTAAAATCTTCGCCGCCCATTACAGGGCTTACTTCTACTACGCTCTCTTTCCCCAAGATGCGCGTCGCGGAAGCGGCTACTTTGGTGGTGAGGGCGGGGTCGTTGAGGGTAGCAGGGGTAGGATTGCCGTCGATTTCAATTTTGGGCATTTTTTCTACGCCTGCTGCCTGCGCAAAACCGTCTGCTATGCGTTTGAGTGCGGCTAAGGTATGCTGACGAACTTCGTCGGAATAAGACCGTAGGGTGAGTTGTAGTTCTACTTGGTCGGAAATGATGTTGTGTTTCGTGCCGCCATGAAATGCCCCTACCGTTACAACGGCAGCTTCTGTGGGCGAGGTTTCTCTGCTCACAATCGTTTGGAAAGCCAAGACCATCTGACTGGCAAGGACAATGGGGTCTTTGGTCGTATGTGGATACGCGCCATGTCCGCCTTCTCCAAAAACGGTAATATTGACCATATCGACGTTGGCTAAGGCAGCCTTAGGACAATAACCAATCGTGCCATGCGGCAAATTGGCGTTGGCATGCAGGGCAAGGGCATAGTCGGGCGTGCCAAATTTTTGATACAAGCCTGCTTCCAGCATTGCCTTTGCACCGCTGCCCACTTCTTCGGCAGGTTGTGCTATCAGAATAAGCGTGCCTTGCCATTCTTTCTTCAAATCTACCATCATTTGGGCTGTTCCCACTAAGACGCTCATGTGGAGGTCGTGTCCGCAGGCGTGCATGGCTGCCACTTCGTTTCCTTTTTTATCGATTCGTTTTTGGGTGCTACGATAGGGCAGGTCAGTTTTTTCTTCTACGGGCAAACCGTCTGTATCGGCGCGAATGAGGAGGGTCTTGCCTTTGCCATTTTTCAGCACCGCCACTACGCCATAATCGCCAAAGCGTTCTGTAACTTCATAGCCCAACTGCCGAAGCTCTTGCGCCAATTTTTGCGAAGTTTCCTGCTCTTGTTCGGAAAGTTCAGGGTTTTGGTGCAAATGTTTGTAGAGTTCAAACCAAGCAGCAGCATATTTTTCTGTGCCACTTGTTATGCGCTGTTGTACCGTTGTGGTGGTTTTTTGCGCCCAAAGCGAGCAGAAAAGCATTGCCCAAAGGCTTAAAAGCAGAAAAGTGGTTTTCATCATGATAGGATTTGGGTAAAAATACAAACCGAACAAAGCCCATGCTAACTTTGGCAGTGCAGACTTTGTTCGGTGCTTTCAATTTCCTTTACTTGCTAATATCCGATAGGATAGGTCGGTCGGTCTTAGGATTTGGGTCTTTGTTGGGTGGCGTGTTGGGGGTGCGATTTGAAAATCTACGCCAAAAAGCCATGCCAAAACCAAAAGTCATCAGCAGGCTGCCCACCCAAAAGAGACTGATATAGGGCTTTTCTATTGCCTTTAAAATAACCCAATCTTTTTGAGTAGTCCTGACTTTGAAGGAAAAAATACCCGTTTGTGGCTCTATCTTTAAAAGGGTAAGTTCGGCGGCGGCAGTTTCGTTGAGTTCGGGCAAACCGCGTGCGAATGTCCCCTTTATTTGGTAGGCGGGTTCGATAAGGTAGGTATTTTCCCTATCCATAACCTCCACTTGTGCATAGAAAATGAGGTCTTCGTCGGCTAAGGGCTTTCCCTGTACCACTCCTTTGAAAACGGCAATAAAGTCGTTTAAAACAAAGGTATCGCCTACGGCTAAATGCAGGGTATCCAAGCCTGTCCATTTGCGCTCTTGGTCGGGGTCGGGAATGGTCGTGATGTGTGTATAAAGGTCTTTATCCCAACCCTGCACAATGTCGGGGCTAACGACAAAGCCATTGCCCATTTCCTCGTTGCGCTGCACACGTGGGTAAAGGGAAAAGGTCTTTCCTTCGGGATTTTTATACTCGATTTCGTAGTACGTATTTTCAAAATAGACCTGCAAAGTGTCGTGTTTTTTCACTTTTAATTGTCCGTTTTGTAAAATATCGTGTTTGGCAACCATGCGATACGGATTTGCCGTAGGACTTAGTTTTTCTATATCCAATAAGAAAGGGACATCTTCCGATTCTACGCGCTGCCCTTTAAAGGTGAGCAGGTAGTTGTCCATTTTTTGGGGCTGATTGCGAAAAAGCAGAAGGTTCTCACGGTTTGTATCTTCGCTAAATTCTTTGCTGTATAAAAATCCTGTGGTATTGAGCGATACAATTTTTTCGAAAGCAGAAGAAAAAAGCACGCCCAGCAGCATCAGACCTACACCTACGTGAGCAAGTGCGCCTCCCCAAAGGGTAAAGTCTTTTTTGGCAACCAAACGGATAATCGTCGTTAGGTTTGAAGCAAGGGTAAAGATAGAAACCGTAAGCAGGATAATGTATTCGGGCTTCTTCACTTCCAAAAGCGTGATAAGTAGAGCCGAAAGTATCAAAGTAAGGGCAAGCGGCAGGGTCAGCACTTCCGAAATTTTGCGTTTCCCTTGTTTCCACCAATAAAACTGCCCAATAGCAGCTCCCAACGCCATCAGAACGCCAAACCAAAGTTGCCATTGGGTATAAAAAAGCGTAGGCTCGGCAGGAGGCGCAAGGTTTGATTCTGCCCCAAAGAGGTTAAAGATGGTATTGAAAACAGGCACAGAGGTAGGCAATAGCACCTGCAAGGCGGAAAGTGAAAGCACTAAGGCAGCAATAAAGAGCCAAAATTCGCCCGTATTGTACTTTAAATCTTTTTCCTTCGCTTGTGGGAATTTAGACCAATTCAAGACCAATAAGACAACCCCTAAACCGCTAAAAAAGAGTAAGTAGAGCAGCAACTGACCCGAAAGACCCAAATCGGTGAAAGAATGTACGGAGGTATCGCCCAAAACGCCACTGCGCGTTAGGAAAGTGGAGTAGAGTATCAGAATAAAGGTTATCACCACCATAACGGCGGCAGAGCGTGCCATAGCAGGGCGGCGGCTTTCCGATACCATCAGGTGCAAACTCGCCACTAAGGTAAGCCAAGGAATATAGACGGCATTTTCTACGGGGTCCCAGTTCCAATAGCCGCCAAAATTTAGCGTTTCATACGCCCAATACGCACCCATCAGGATACCAACTCCCAAGACGGCTGCCGCCATGAGTGTCCAACTAAGGGCAGGTTTTATCCATTCGCGCGTCTTGCCTTGCACCAAAGCCGCGATACAGAAGGCGAAAGGAACAAGCGTTAGGGCAAAGCCTAAAAAAAGCGTCGGTGGGTGAATGACCATCCAATAGTTTTGCAGGAGCGGATTTAGCCCTGTGCCATCTTCGGGGATAAAGTTGGGGTTTGCCGCAAAGATAGGGGCATCGGGCATGGCATCTTTGAGCAAAATAAAGGGCGAACTGCCAATTTTAATTTCTACAAAAGGAATGATAATCCCCAAAATCATAGAAGCTAAAAAGGCTTGAACGGCGGCAAAGGTCGCCATAACGGGGGCTTCCCATTTTCCTGCCCTTCGCATCAAGACCCAACCTACTAAGACATGCCAAAAAATCCAGAGCAAGAAACTGCCTTCCTGCCCTTCCCAAAAGCAGGAAATCATGTATTCTATCGGCAAATTATTGGAAGCATGACTCCACGCATAGTGGTACTCGTAGTAGTGGTTGTAGATAATCAGAAACAAGACCAAGATAACGCCCAAAACGGAAATTCCATGGAGATTGTAAATCAGACGGGCAAAGCCACACCAAAGCGATTTTTCCGCTTCGCTGGCTTTTTCCATCAACCAATACGCAACGGCAGCCGTAATTGCCGTTACAAAAGAGATAATTACGAGCAGATGCCCAATTTCGCCTATCCAAGAACGCATGTGTGGTAAGGGTTATGATATGAAGACAAAGTTACGTCAGAAAGCTCGTTTGCCCAAATATGAAAACTACTTTGTGCGTTTTTTTTGTTTTCTTAATGCGCAGCAGAATCTCATTTGAGGTTAAAAAAAGGCTTGTTTCCCTTTTCGGGGAATTTTTTGTAATTTTGTGTTTGTTGTCAAGAAAGAATTTTTCCCCCTTCTGTTGTGAAGCCTACCTTCCAAAACCTATCGCCTCATGACCAATTCTAACCACATTTTCATCAATGGCGCACTAAGGCATGTAGAGATTTTAATTGCTTTTTCAGAAAAAATTAAAATCTTTAAAGAGTCCTATTTAAAAAATATGAGAGGACTATTGTCCTTATTCTTTGCCACTGTTGCCTTTTTTGCTTTCTGCCTGCTTCTTTGGCTTGTTGCCCTCCCTGCACGTCTGTATTTGATGCAGGTATTCTCACTCCTTAAAAAACGTCTGCTTCTTGACAAAGACCCTGCCCTCTACAAAATGATGCGTGAAAAATATTACATTAGCCACTTCGACAACTTTAAAGGAGGAGTAAATCAAAAAAAACATTATTTCCTCTACGCGCTCATTTTTCCACTTCGTTTTATATTTCGTCCTGCCGAAAACTTTTTAAAATTCACTAAAAAACAAATCGACGATTTAGACAAGCAAGCCTCATCAAAAAACAGTGAAACTGAACTCTTTGTCCCTATTTCCGAGAAAGAGTTATGGGAAACCCGTATTTCTGTCTATCACTACAAAGTTTAAGCATGTTCGACAAGCCATATTCTTATCAATATAAAGGTTACACAAAAGAATCTTTTTTTAAGATTCACCGTTATACTTTTAAATGCAGATTCAGGCAGACCTACATTATACGGGTAGAGGAGTATGAATATCAAGTATTTGTACTTAAATTCTATTTAAAAAATCATGCAAAATCAGATAAAAAGTATAACTTATTAACAGGCTGGAATGACGTAGGGCGCGTAGTAGCTACAAATGTAGAAGTGATGTTGGATATTTACCGTAAAAATGAATTGGCAACTTTTGGCTTTATTGGTGCAAATACAGTTACAGAGAATCAGCAAGAAGCAAGAGAGGCTACCAAGCGTTTTAGGGTCTATCGAATTGTGATGCGAAGTTTTTTTTCGCCTATTCGCTTTGCTCATTTTGAATATGTCAAAGAAAGTGCTTATTTATTACTTAATAAGGCACATTTAGCTGAAAGGGATTCTTTGAAAGCGGATATTGAAGTTTTGTTTAAAAAGTATTATTTTATATAAAAAATAAATGAATTTTTCTAACTCTCTCTTTCCAAACCCATATAAGCAAAAACACCTCCTTCGATAAGATAGGGCTTGAAGGCGATACCTTACAGAAAGCGGTGCTTTTGATAAAATTGCCTCAAAAGTGATACTTTCAAACGGCTTTTGGGGCTTTGTGCGTACTTATTCCAATACTTCCAAAGTTAGGTTGTGGTTGGTGTAGATGCAAATGTCGGCGGCGATATGGAGGCTTTCGCGTACCATGTCTTCGGCAGAAAGTTGCTGGGCATGGCGTTTGAGTGCTAAGGCAGCCGATTGCGCATACATGCTGCCCGAACCGATAGCGGCTACGTCCTCGTCGGGTTCTAAGACATCGCCTGACCCTGAAATGATGAGAATGGTGTCCTTGTCGGCGGCTATCATCATAGCTTCTAAGCGGCGCAAAAGGCGGTCGGTGCGCCAATCTTTGGCTAACTCGATGGCGGCGCGTTTCATATTGCCGCCGTAGCTATTGATTTTTTCCTCAAATTTTTCGATAAGAGAAAAGGCATCTGCCGTAGAGCCTGCAAAGCCTACTGCCACTTTGCCCTCTGCCAAGCGGCGCACTTTCTTAACCTTTGTCTTGGCTACCGTATTGCCCATAGTCGCTTGTCCGTCGGCAGCAATCGCAACTTTTCCCTGATGGCGAACCGCCAATACTGTCGTTGCGTGAATAGTTTGATGACTCATAAGTGTTTTGATACGTTCTGGTACTTTTTAAGGTTTCTTTTTTTCTACAACGATTCCAATTTCGGAGATAGGAGCTAAAAACTCGGCTTCCGTAACGGTCTGAATCGTGATTTTGTGCTTGCCCTTGCTTAGGTTCGCGTTTTCCCAAAAGGCTTGGCGTGTATCGAAAGTGTCGCCCATGCCTTCGCCTACCAATTTGCCTTCGGTAGAGCGAAAACGGAAGTCGAAGTCTATATTTTTGTCGCCTTCTGCACCCTGATAAGTGGCGCGAATAGGCACGGTTTCGTATGAAATGCCTGCCCCATGTCGGATTTCTAAAAAGATAGTACCCCCTTGTAGGTCTTGTTCTAAATCTATTTCATACACTTTGGCATCTTTGGGAAACCACTTGACATTAAATTCGCCCAAAAATTCATGCTTTTTATAGACAACGTGTTCTTCACAGCTGCTCAAAGCAAGCAAGAGCGGGAAGGCTAAAAAAAGCAAAGACAGACGCAGCCCCGAAAGTGGCATAGCGATAAAAGTACGTTTTTTTAGCTTTTTGAAAGGTATAGCAAATGGTATCACAAATGGCATCATAGAAAATAAGGAATAAGTGAAAAAGATATAAAGATTTTATACGGAAAAAGACGGCTTTGGTTTTTTTGCGGCGTTGTTGCAACGATAAAAGTCTTAAATGCACCCCACCCCAAACCCCGCCCCCATAGGGCGGGGCTTTGATAGGGTATCATTTTTTTTGCATTTATGCAAAAAAAATGATTTGGCTTTCGAACCCTCCCCTATGGGGGGAGGGCAGGGTGGGGGTTCAGGAGGCTTGTGCAAAGCACAAAACCCCGTTTTTTGACCTTTTGACCGTTGTAACAACGCCTTTTTTGCTAAAAAAAGCAAAGGCTTCAAATCATTCCGATTCTCGGCTTTGTGTCTTGAAGACTTTTCACTTTTAGCTTAAAACAGGTTTCGCTTTCAGATTTTTGACAAAATCTTGCACTGTTTGGTTTAAATCTTGCCCTTCTTGCTCTGCCTGCTCTAATTTTTTGATAAACGCCGAACCTACAATCGCACCATTGGCATATTGGCAGGCGGTTTGGAAACTTTGTGCCTCTGCAATGCCAAACCCAATAAGGGTAGGCAGGGGCAAATTCCAACCTTTTACCCGCTCGAAATAGGCTTTTTGCGCTTCCGAAAGCCCACTGCTTTTGCCCGTAATGCTATTATCGGCTACGACATAGAGAAAAGCGTGGCTATTTTCTACCATCAAATCTACGCGCTCGCGTGCCGTCTGTGGTGTGATAAGAAAGGCAAGCGAAACGCCTTGCGCCTCGAAAAGAGCGCGATACTCGTCTTGATAGACCTCCAAAGGCAGGTCGGGTAAAATAACCGTATCGATGCCCGCTTGGTTACAGTCGGCTAAAAAGCGGCTTACGTTATATGCTAAAACGGTATTGAAATAGCCCATCAAGACCAAAGGCACGCGCACTTGGGGGCGCAAAGCCTTCAATTCTGCAAAAAGAGCCTGCATCTCGAAGCCGTTGGCTAAGGCTTTTTGGCTGCTCTGCTGGATAACAACGCCGTCGGCTAAGGGGTCGGAAAAAGGCAGCCCTACTTCGATAAGGTCTGCCCCTGCCGCTTGTAATGCCAAAATGAGGGAGGTAGTATCGCCTTTTTTAGGGAAATCGGCGGTAAAATAAATCGCCAATGCCTCTCTGTGAAGTGCTAAATAAGTTCCTGTTGCGTTCATATTGAAAAAACTTCAAAAAGGGAGGTCTGTTTTTTGGGTTTGAAAGGGCAGGCAGAAAGAGAAATACGCGCTTTTCGCCAAAAGTCCCAAACAAAGATACGCAAAGTTTTCTTTTTTAGCCTAAAAACCTTATCTTTGTTCTTATTCGTTTCTACGCTCACAACCCTTTGCTCTATGCCCCTGCAAAAAGACATTTTTGAGGAAGTAAAGAAAATCTTTACCGCCTACCTCGAAAGCAAGGCTTTGCGAAAAACACCCGAACGCTATGCGATTTTAGAGGAAATCTATTCGCGCGATGGGCATTTTGATGTAGAGTCGCTTTATATCAGCATGAAAAACAAAAACTATCGCGTCAGCCGCGCTACGGTCTATAATACCTTAGACCTGCTCGTGGATTGCGATTTGGTTACACGCCATCAGTTTGGACGCAACATGGCACAATACGAAAAGTGCTATGGCTATCGCCAACACGACCACCTCATCTGCATGGACTGCCACAAGGTGTTGGAATTTTGCGACCCCCGTATTCACGGTATCCAAACCATGGTAGGCAATTTGCTACAATTCAAAGTGGTGCATCATTCGCTGATTTTATACGGAAATTGCGACAATGAAAATTGTGAAGGGAAAAAACTCAAAAACAAAAACGAAAACCCCGCGCCTTCCGTAAAATAGGCAGTACCTTTTTTTATAGTCTATGACTTATTTGTTTAATCCTATTGTCAATATGAATTTTACACACGAAACCAAAGATGGAATTTTGCGTGTCGTCTTAGAAGGCGACCTCTTGGGCGCAAACCGCGAGCAAGAACTCTTAGAGGTAGTCAAGGAAAGTCTGGACAAAAAAGTCAGTGCTTGTTTGGTCGATATCTCGAAGGTAGGCTATATGAACAGTACAGGGCTTAGTTTTCTGATTCGCCTGCTAACGCGCTTTCGCAATGTGGGCGGCGATTTGGTCTTGGTCAAGCCTTCCGAACAGGCGCGTAAGTTGCTGGTTATCACCAAGTTGAATAACATTTTTTCAGTAGCCCAAGATGAAGAAGATGCCATACAACTTCTGAAAGCATAGCCCTTGAAAGTATAGCTTAAAGGGCTTTCTTCCTATTTAAAAATCCCTCACTTGTCTTGAAAGGTAGGTGAGGGATTTTGTTTTCAAATTGAAAGCGAAATAAAGTTTGGTTCAATCTCTATTTTGGGGCTGAACAGACAATTTTATTTTAACTTGACTTCGAATAGAGCAGGCATTGTAAAAACGCCACAAATAAACCCTAAACTTCTGAATGAAATTTAGGGTCTTACTTTTTTTATCGCTTCTTGCTTGCGTTTTCTTTCAATTCTTCCAAGACCTTTTCCTCGTCCTTTTCACTTTCCGACTTATCATAGTCGCTACCCTCGATGGGCAGAGGAGGAAAGGCGTTGAGCTGTCGCCAGAGTTCGTACCAAACAGGAACTTCGTTGAGCATTGCCCAGCCATAGACATTGCTACCTACACGAAGGGCGGCAGGCCAAGATTCGTCCTGCACATCGGGGACAACCAAAATGCGGTAGGTATTTTTGGTATTGATGTAGTCAATGACGGCAATTTCACCTCCAAAAGTACCAATCGAGACGTTTTCCCAACCCGAAAAGACAAGGGCAGGCCAGCCCTCGAATTGGAGGCGCACCTTTGTACCCTTTATCAAAAGTGGCACGTCGTTGGGCGAAACATATAGCTCTACGGCTAATTCGGGCTTATCGGGCATAATCGTAACTAAGGCTTCGCCTTCTTTGACGATTTCGCCAATACCCGTTTTGAGCGACTTGACGACGTAGCCGTTTTGGGGCGCACGAATGATATAGTTGCCCTGCCGCACCTCGACGTTGGTAAGTTCGTTTTCTTGCTTAATTAATTTCTGCACGTTTTCATTCAAATATGCCAAAGACGAACTCTTTTCAGATTGTGCCTTCGCAATATAGCTCGAATAAGTGGCGCGTTTGTTTTGCACGTCTAAAATGGTGTTGCGGTACTCATTGCGCGAAGTTTCGAGCTTATTTTGGGCAGAATTAAGTTTGGCTTCGGTTTCGCGAGCTTTGAGTTCTTTGTTTTCCAATTCGGTGCGCGAGGTAAGCCCTTTGGCAAAAAGTTCCTTTTCGCGTTGGTATTGCAGTTGTGCGTTTTTGTGGAGCGTTTCTGCTGCAATTAGGTCGGCACTGTCTATGCTAATTTTGTATAAAAGTTGTTTTACCTTGTTTTCAGCCTGCGAAATTTCGAGCTGCATGGTTTCATTGTAGAAAAATATTTGGTCGTCTAAGGCTTTGACTTTGTTTTGTAGTGCGTCGATGGCATTGCGCTGTGCCTCGATTTGCGAACCCATGCGCTCTTTAATTTTTGGGTCGAAATAATAGTCTTTAATTTCAGAGATGACTGCCAAGATGTCGTCTTTTTTTACATACTGCCCTTCCTGTACGTGCCATTCTTCTATCCTGCCGCCTACTACGGGATAGACTTTTTGTGGGCGGTCTTCGGGGCGAAAAGCCGTTAGTCTGCCATAGCCGTTGATGTTTTGCTGCCAAGGTAGGAAAAGGGCGGCGAAGCAGAGAAGCAGGATTGCGCCAATCCAATACGCCAAGATTCGTGCGAATCGTGGCGTATGTAATAGCTCGAAGACGTATAACTCGTCTTTTAGTTTTTCGCCAATCGGCAGTTTTGATTTTGAAATATTAAGCATATAAATTGTAAGCAAACGGAGATGAAGGTTGCAAGAAAAGGAGAAGTTTGTGGTGGTAAGAACTTGTCTTACACAAATTTGAGAAGACAAGTTTTTTTGCAGAACATAACACCACTAAAAGAGAATTGTCTTAGGAGATTTTGATGACAGTAGGCAGCACCGCCATAAATTCGGGATTTTGGATAAGCTCGCCAAGCGTACCTACGGCTGATACGCGCCCTTCTTGTAGGAAGTAGATTTTGTCGGCGCGTTCCAAATAAATGGGGTCGTGGCTAACGGCGATAATAGACTGCTTTCTGTTTTGTTTGTCCATGATTCTATCCAAGACGCGCTTTTTAAATTTGCCTTCTAAATTGAAGAAGAAATCGTCAAAGACAAAAAGTCTGGGCTTGCCGATGATGCTACGCGCCAAAATCACTTTTTTGCGGAAGGTAGAAGAAAAGCCTTTCCCCGAAGGTAGGATTTGCGTCTGCAAACCTTGTGGCATCTCTTGTATGACTTCTAAAAGTTCGGTAATTTCCAAAGCGCGAATGAGGTCGTCGTTTTCATAATTCTGCCTGCCTACGGTGAGGTTTTCCAAAAGCGTGCCTTCGAAAAGGTCTTCATGCGAAAGGCAATCGCCGATAAGGTCTTGCAAGTTGGCAGAGTTGAGGTCGCGTAGGTTGAAATCATTAAAGGCGATAGTGCCGCCATAGTTTTCCATCAGACCCATCAAAACCTTGATAAGCGTTGTTTTGCCTGCATCATTGCCACCCACAATGGCGATATATTCGCCCGCCTGCACTTCCAAATCTACGCCTTTGAGCACCAATTTGCCCGTATCAGGGTAGGTATAGGTCAGATTTTTAACTTTGATGTGCAGCTTGCTCTTGTCCTTCAAATCCAGCGGCTTGTGTTTGTCCAAAGGTAGGTCGGTGATGTTGCCTACTTTTTCCACAGCCGTCAGCATATCATAGATAAGATTGAGGTTTGTTATCAATTTTTCAATCGCTGCAATGACCGAAATAATCACAATTTCGGAGGCTACAAACTGCCCCAATGTAATGCGCCTATCAATTACTAAGGCACTGCCCAAAATGAGTACGCCGCCTGTAATAAGGGTTTTGAAGACAACAAAAGCCGTAAATTGTGAAACCAAGACGCTAAAATGCGATTTGCGCTTGTATAGATAGCCCGAAAGATAGCTATTCATCTTGCTAATCGGAATGGTGCTATTGCCAATGAGTTTGAACATGGTCAGATTGCGCCCTAATTCTTCCAACCAATGCACCACTTTGTATTTGTACTTCGACTCTTCTAAGGAAGTTTTCAAGCCCTTTTCTCCCGTAAAGGCGAAAATAGCGACTAAAATCATCAGCAGCAAGATGCCAAAGAAGACAAAGAAGGGGTGATAAAAAGCCAACAGCAAGATGCCAAATAAAATTTGCAGCACCGCCGTAATAAGTTCGGTGAACATCTTGGCAAAGCCTTTTTGCAGGGTCAGGATGTCGAAAAAGCGGTTTGCTAATTCAGGTGCGTAATTTTTTAGAAGCGACTCCAAACGAATACGCGGCAGGCGATACGTAAATTCGAAGGCGGCACGTGCAAAAAGCCGCTGCTCCAAAGTTTCCACTACCGTCATTTGCATTACCTGTAAAATGCCGCTCAATAGCGTTCCCATAATCACTACCCCGACCAAAATGACGACAGAGTTGATTATCAGACCACCCGAAATCAGACCAATGATAGCCTGCACCCCCAAAGGCAGCGAAAGGCTAAGAAGCCCCACTACAATCGCATAGACGTAGATATAAAAAATGTCGCGCTTTTCCGTACCCAAAAGATGCCACAAACGGCGCATGGGCGTATAAGGCTTATCGCTTTCATAGCTCGCAATGGGGTCTATCATCATGGGCAGCAGCACAAAAATAGACTTGAACTCTTTGCGTTCAGGGCTACGAAAGACATCTTTGCGGTCTAAAAAACGCTCGGCTAAAATCTCCAAATCTTCTACCTGCTCCTCTATCCATTCGTCGTATTGTAGGCGCAAAACGTGGATACTGCGCTTTTCGCGCCAAATAAGAAGCGGCTGCACTTGGCTATGATGCGGCTCGAAGACCAAAATTGGAAGGGGGCTGACTTTTAGCACCTCCTCCAACTCGGAAAACTCTAATTCTTTGTCCAAAAAGTGAAGATTTACATCGCGCCCCATCTCTTGCAAGCGTCCTACCCATTGGCTCATGTCTTGCAAAGAATGGTGGTCGTCTTCGGGCAGCGCATTGATGCGGTATTGCGCCTGCTCTGGATTCCAACGCTTGATGATTTGATAGACTATTTCGCGTGCAACGCCATATCTCATAGTGTTTTCCCCAATTTAATCGTGTTTGGCTTGGTGGGTCTGTTGGAAAGCCCTGTGGCAATTTTCAAAACAAGACCCTTACTTTTACCTTTGTTAGTAATACTATTGACTAACCACAAAGTTACGAATAAGTTTTGGCATCTGAAACCCTTGCCTTTTGTTTTTCGATAAAAGTCAAATCTTATTAGACACAAGTATTTGATTTTGAGCAACTTATCCTGTGTCAGGGCGTTTCGAAGTGGTTTCTTTTTTATCATTTTTAACAAAGCAGTGGCTCTCCTTTTGGGTTGTGAAATGTGTCAGGGCGTTTTTTTAGAAAGCCCACAAAAATAAATTTGGCGCAGGGCTGCACTTTTCAGCGAAAATTCCCTATTTTTACCCTCGATACGGTTTTGATACAACACAAAAACACAACTCATCAAGTTCTACCAATTTAAATAGTATCCTTTATGCGAGTAATACAATTCCGCGAAGCCTTGCGCGAGGCGATGAGCGAAGAAATGCGTCGCGACGAGCGTGTCTTCCTGATGGGCGAGGAGGTTGCCGAATACAATGGGGCTTACAAAGTCAGTCAGGGCATGTTAGACGAATTTGGGGCGAAGCGCGTCATCGACACGCCCATTGCAGAATTGGGCTTTGCAGGCATTGGCGTGGGAGCGGCAATGAATGGCTTGCGTCCGATAATCGAGTTTATGACCTTCAATTTTTCACTCGTAGCAATAGACCAAGTTATCAATTCGGCGGCGAAGATGTATTCCATGTCGGGCGGACAGTATCCTGTGCCCATTGTTTTTCGCGGTCCCACAGGAAATGCGGGGCAGCTGGCGGCGCAGCACTCTCAAAATTTCGAAAACTGGTACGCCAACTGTGCAGGGCTAAAAGTAGTCGTCCCCTCGAATCCTTATGATGCCAAAGGGCTTTTGAAATCTGCTATTCGCGACAACGACCCTGTTATCTTCATGGAGTCGGAATTGATGTATGGCGATAAAGGTGAAGTGCCTGAAAATGAATATCTTATCCCCATTGGCGTAGCCGACATCAAACGCGAAGGCACAGATGTTACGCTTGTTTCTTTTGGCAAGATTATGAAAATTGCCTTAGAAGCCGCCGAGCTATTGGAAAAAGAGGGCATTTCGGTAGAAGTAATAGATTTGCGTAGTGTGCGCCCCATCGATTACGCAACAGTTATCAATTCGGTTAAGAAAACAAATCGCTTAGTCATTGTAGAAGAGGCTTGGCCTTTGGCTTCTATCGCTACCGACATTACCTACAACGTTCAAAGACACGCCTTTGATTATTTAGACGCGCCCATTCGCCGCATCAACTCTATGGACGTGCCTTTGGCTTACGCCCCTACCCTTATCGAGGCAGTTCTGCCCAACGTCAAACGCACCGTAGAGGCGATAAAGTCGGTTTTGTATGTTGCCAAATAGCGTTTTTTTGCTCTAAAATGGGAATAAAAAAGAGTCAATGCCATTCCGCTACTTTGGGAAAAGCATTGGCTTTTTTCGGCGTTGTTACAACGGTCAAAAGGTCAAAAAACGGGGTTTTGTGCTTTGCACAAGCCTCCTGAACCCCCACCCTGCCCTCCCCCCATAAGGGAGGGTTCGAAAGCCAAATCATTTTTTTTGCATAAATGCAAAAAAAATGATACCCTATCAAAGCCCCGCCCTATGGGGCAGTGATGTTAAGTTCTGTAAAAAAAGCTATCTTTGCATTTTCTACTGCGAAACAAAATTTGGTTTATGGACTTTTCTCTCTTTATCAGCCAAATGCAAGACCCTCGTCGTCGGGTCGGGCAACGCTATCCGTTTGATGCGATGATGTGGATGATATTTCTAAGCATTGCTTGTGGTTATGAAAGTAGCCGTAAAATGGCATCTTTTTGTAAAGCTCAAGAAGA
>NZ_KE383878.1:359193-394870 GCF_000422585.1 Hugenholtzia roseola DSM 9546 | reverse complement strand
AAGTGTAGGCGTACTAATTTTTTATCTTCAAAAAAAATAACTTTTTTTTATGGCAAAGCGAAAAATGAGCAGTGCAGCCCGAAGCGCAGCAGCAAGTCGAATGAAGAAGGTGAATAAAATCGCCGACCAACTGCAAAAAGACGACAAAAGCCTAAGCCGCTCACAGGCACTCAAAAAGGCTTTTAAGAAAATGTAGTTTTTCTTTTTAATTTTTTTCTAACTTTTTACTTTTTTTTATGGCAGCAAAAAAAAGAACTTCGAAAAGCGCACCCAAGCGCAATTACAAGCTAAGTGCGCAGGCGAAAAAGAATTTAGTTGAAAAAATGAAAATTATCAACAAATCCGCTGAAACGCTTCAAAAGAATAACGGTTACGAACTTCGAAACGTAACCACTTTTGAGCGTAAGACCGAAAAAAAAATGATGCCCAAACTAAGCCGCAAAGAGGCTTTGAAACGCGCTCATAAACTCTACAAAGGCTAACAATTTAGACCCATGAACGAAGCGATTAAAAACATTCCCTACATCAATGCGCCCGCTGAAAGTTGGGTGCTTTGGCATAAAGCCCTCAAAAAAAGGTACGGCAAGCAGGAAGCAAATCGCTTGTTTTTGGCGGCTTACAAAAAGCGCGTTACGGCTACGATGCCTAATTTTTTGGACTTGCAAGCCTACATGAAAAAGCAAGGTATCAAGTTGGAAGGGAATTGGGTGCAAGAGTTGGAGGGGTCTTTTTCCGACGGCTTTGCAGGGCTTGAAACCGCTTTGGGTGTGGCAGGAGGTTTTGCCGTTCTGATAGTGCTTTTGATTTTAGGGCTTGCGACTTTTGTAGTAGTTTCAATCGTTAATCAACCTGAAAAAGCCGCTAAATTAGCAGCCCTCGCCCGTCCCATCTAATTTTTTTTGCTATGAAAAAGGACACTCAATTTTATATGATGCTTTTGGCAGTAATGCTCTTAGTGCTTACTGTGGCTTTTTTGGTCTATAATAAGAACGAAAAAGAAAAAGAGAAAGAAAAGCTATTGAGCCAAATCAATCAGGGAATCGGCGAAAATGCCAATGATATCGAAGTAGGATTGAGCGAAGTTACGCCCGATTTCTACCCCAATGTTTTGGCAGATGCGAACAGACTTTGGAACGCGAAAGGCTTTTGGAATGACGACGAATACGAGGTCTTCGATGTTTTGCAGGGCAAAAGCAAAAAGCAATTATCAGCCCTAAGCCAAACTTTGCAAGCGAATAGGGGCGTAACTTTAAATGCCTTCCTCGAAGACATCTTTGGAGATTGGGGCGACGCAGACTATTTGCAACGCGCGAAAAATATTATCAATTCAGCCCGCTAATTTTTCTTTTGTATGAATAAGAAACAAAAACAACTTATCATTGTATTTATCGCTGTTGCGGTTATGCTTACGGCTCTTTACTTTGTGTTCATTAAAAATGACGAGGAGGAAGAGGATAGCTCGAAAACTTGGCAGATTCCTATCAACCCGAACAGCACAGGGAGCGGCTCAAATGCCAACACAGGGAGCAGCAGTAGCACAGCAAGCGGCTCGAATACAACAACGCCCAGCATAGACCCTGCAAGTGGCACGCCCTTTCCTTTGAAAGAAGGCATGCGGGGTTCGTATGTGAAGGCTTTGCAAAAAGGACTAAACGCAGAATTTGCAGCGGGGCTAAATCCCGATGGCATTTTCGGTCCCAAAACAAAAGCAGCCGTAGCAAAGCACCTCGACCCATTGTACCAACTCAAACCCTCGACGGTAGGGGTAGCGTGGTCGGTATTTTTGGCGCGAAAGTACGACAAGTATTTGTAGCACTTTCATTTTTTTAATTTTTTGCTCATACATTTTTCTCTAAAATAATGGAAACAGTACAAAACGGCACAAATCTACTTTCAAACCTACTTGGCGTAGTGGGGCAAGATGGTGTAAAAATGGACTTCAAAGTAGAGTTGGATAACTCCACTTATATCAAATTGGGTGCGACTTTTTTGGTTGTATTCGTTTTAGCCCTGATGATGTGGCTGATGTTCAAAACCGTAACTTCAAAATAAAATGAAATACCCCGTTTCGGGTAGAATTAGCTCCCCCTTCGGTTGGCGTATTCACCCTATCACCAAAGTAAATTCATTTCACAACGGCATCGACATTGCAGCCCCCACAGGCACGCCTATTTACGCGCCTATGGTAGGCACAGTCGAGCGCGTATTTTGGTCGGATTTGGGCGGAAATTCGGTCATCATCAAACATGACGACGGCACGCATACCACAGGCTACGCGCACCTCGACCAAACTTTTGTGAAAATGGGCGACAAAGTAAAGTACGGCGACGTTATCGGGACCGTGGGGAATACAGGACGCTCCACGGGTCCGCACTTGCATTTGACTTTAAGAGTAAATGGAACAATCGTCGACCCTGCCCTACATTTCCCTTTGCAATCGAAACCGAATGATTTTTGGGGCATTTTAGGAAAATGGGGCAAGTTTTTGAGTTTGTCGGTGTTTTTTATTGCCCTTTATTTTTTAATCACGCACATCGAAAAGCTATGAACGATTTAGACACACTTTTCAAAGGGCTAATTATTTTTCAATCGTTAGGCGGCGTTGGGCTTGTGCAGTGGGCTTTTAGGCTATACATGTCGGTTCGTGATAATCGAAATGAAATATCTTACCTCAAAATCGCCAATAGCTCAATGAAAGAGCGCATTTCGCACCTCGAAGAAAAGCGCGAAGAAAAAACAACGTCTTTGGAAAACAGCATTTTAGCCCTAAAAGAGATGGTTTCGGAATTGAAACACGAAATCAAATCTTTACAAGAAAAATTGGCGAAAGACTAAAATTTTTATATTTTTTTCAACTTTTTATTTTCTTTTATGGAGATGCAAGAAAAAGAAGCCTACGGAATCGAAAACACAAAAAAAATTGTGGCTTTTGTAGGTGATTTAGCGGACGCGACAGCCGAAATTTTGGCAGACGGCAAAGTAACAAGGGGTGAGGTGCTACTCAAAGGCGTGCCTTTGGCACTTCGAAGCCTTTCAGTATTTACGACCATTCAGGACGTTCCAAAAGAACTGAACGATTTGAGTGATGCCGAGCGCGTCGAACTTCGAAAGGCAGTAGCCGAATATTTCAATTTGCCGAATGAAAACGCCGAAAAAATAGGCGAACAGACAATTTTTGTATTTTTACAAATCGTGGGCTTGGGCAAACTAATTGCCGAAGCGCGAAAGAAAACCGTTTAGGTGGTGTATTTTTGCTTATAGATTCAAAAAAGAAGGCTGCCTTTGGTGGTCTTTTTTTTTGCCTTTTCTTACACTAAAATTAAGGATTGCATCTTGTAAAGCTCTTTGCTGATACCCATTCCGCAGCGAAGTATAAATAGCTTATTTTTAGGCACTTAGCTTTTTTTGTTCCCTTTTGTAAAAATTGAAAAATAAGGGAAAACTTACATTTGAAAAAGGGGTAAATCTATCTTAAATCATCTCTTTTAATATTCTCTCTTTTAAAACTTGGGCGTAATGCTCACCCGTAACGCGCGTATCGCTATGCCCTAACATCTTGGCTAAAACTTCAAAGGAAACGCCCTTTTTGGCGAGCATGGCGTTGGCGAAGGTCTTTCGCCCGACGTGTGTAGTCAGGGGCTTGTCGATTTTGGCTACCTGTGCGACCTCTTTTAGATAGACATTGTAGTTGCCATTTCCTAAAAGTGGTAGCTTATTTTTGTACTTTTCTAATAAGATAAATACTTTTTTTTCTAACAACGGTACAAAAAAAGGCGTGCCAGTCTTTTGCCGTTGCATTTGCAGCCAAAAGACATCGCCCTCTTTTCGCACATCACGCGCAAACTCAAAACGCGCCATGTCTGCAAAAGATAGACCCGTATAGCATTGAAAAAGAAACAAATCCTTAATTTTTTCGAGCCTTTCGTTAGGCATTTGGGTTTGTTCTAATTTACTTAACTCTTTGGCAGTCAGAAAGATAATCGCTTTTCTTTGGCTGCGGACTTTGATGCGAAAGGCTTTTATTTTGCTTTTCGGTATCAATTCCGAAAGCTCGGCTTCTTCAAAGGCTTTTTGCAAAGAGCCTATTTTTTTGCGAATGGTTACAAGGCTATTTCCCTTTTTGCTTAAAAAGACGAAATAACTTTGTACTTCCTGCATACCGAAATTACTTGCTTGCAATGCCATGCAATGGTTTTCATTGCAAAACATTTCAAATTCTTGCAAGTGTAGCCTATATTTTTGCAGGGTTGTGTCGGCTAAGGTTTTATCATCTAATTTTTTTTGGATAAAACCTTTATAGAGTTCAAGGACTGAAATAGGCGGTTTTTCGCCATTTTGGTACAAATCTTTGATTTTTTGGGCTGTAATATCTTCTTTGAGCGATACAAGCCGATTATAGATTTGTAGCAAATCGCTTTTAATGAGCGTGATACGGTCGTTGTATTGTTGGGCGAATTTGCCCACAAAACGCCCTTTTTGCCACTGTTTTGGGCTTTCGAGTTTGATGCCCACAGAAAAAGGCAAACAATAAACACTATTATACAATATCTTGCAATAGATATAGTGTTTATCATTCACCTTTCGTCTGTAAAAACAGATGTTCATAAATCTTACTTTTTTTTTAACATAAATTGAGAGATTAGGGTTTAAATTTGCAGTCCCTAACCTATGATACCTAACTCGAATCGTTGCACCTACTCATGCACCTATTTTGTGGGTATCTTCAAAATGCTAAAAAAAAGGCGTGCCTATGCGAAAAAAGGCACTTTTGGGCTGCCTATTGCTGCCCTTTGTGGAGGTGGTGGGAATCGAACCCACGTCCAAACGCGGTACAAGTGATGCCTTCTACAAGTTTAGTTGTGTTTGAGATTTTCGAGCTTGGGTTCGGTAACAACGAACCAATACCTTCGCCTTATCCTCTAAGGGTTCGCACAAGTATCGAGGCACTACTCGTGTATATTTTCGCAGGGTTTCGACACCCTATGCGCTAAAATTCGGCGAAAAGAGGAATCTTAGCAAGGATGATGGCGTATGCTTAATTCCTGGAATTAGGCAGCCATGGCGTAGTTAGATTCGCCAGATATGGTTTGGAAAGGCTTATTACGGCATCATTTCCATCAGCCGACTTGCTTATGCACCCAAATACTTCACGCTGTCAAAGCCAGTCACCCCCGTTTGAGGTGTGGTATAGAAAGGTTTGCAAAGGTATGAAAAAATAGGTTCATTTTCAAAAAAGAACGCTTGTTTTAACATTTTTTCTTCGCCCTTTTTTCGTGCCTTTCTGTATCCTAAACCGTTTTAGCTTTCGGAAAGTTCCACAAAGGGCATAAATCCCATCACTAAAATATCGTCGGTTTGTTTTTGTTCGCCTTTCCATTGCAGGTGTGTTTCCAAAAGGTGTTGTTTTTGGGCTTCCAAAGGCAGATGGGCGATTTGGGCAAGCATTTCTAAAAATTGCCGCGAGCTAAATTTGCGATTTTGTGCGCCTCCAAATTGGTCTTGGTAGCCGTCGGTGGAGAGGTAGAAAATGTCGTTTTCCGCAATGTTTAGGCTTTGGGTAGAAAAGCGTTTCTCTATTTTGGTATCGCCGCCGATTGAAAAGATGCTGCCCTTCCAACGCTCTACTTGATGTTTTGCCTGCCCTTTGTCCTTTCTAAGGCGAATGAGAGAGGATTTTGCACCTGCAAAAGTCAGGGTATTGTTTTCTATCAAAACTACGGCAGCGTCCATGCCGTCTTGTGCGCTTTGGTGTAGGGTGGCTAAAACCTTTTTGTCTAAATTCTCTAAAATCAGGTGCGGCTGCCAAATGTTGCGTTCCAAAATCAGGCTATTGAGCAGGCTATTTCCGAGCATGGTCATGATGGCACCCGGTACGCCATGCCCTGTGCAGTCGGCAACGACAATGATTTTCCTATTGCCCTCTGCCCAAGCCCAATAGAAATCGCCCGATACGATGTCGCGAGGCTGATACAAGACGAAATGTTGGGGTAAGATGTGCGATAGTGTCGTTTCGTTGGGTAAGATTGCCGCCTGAATCCGCTGTGAGTAGGTAATGCTGGCGGTGATGTCTTTATTTTTTTGCGCTATCAGGTCGTATGCGGCTTTGAGTTCTACATTGCGGAGGCGGAAAATTTCGCTTTCGCGCTGTGCCTTTTCTGTTTCAAATTGGTTTTTGAGATTTTTAAGGAGGGTCTGGTTTTCGTTGCCCAAGGTTTCCTCTTTTACGGATACAAATTGCGCCAAGTAGTGGTAGGCTTGTTCAAAATTGCCCTGCTGTTTGTAAATTTGAGCCAAAATCTGATAGGCGCGAAAAAGTTTGGCGTGCGACTGTATCTCTTTGCAGATATTGACGGCTTCTTCCAAATACTTGATGGCTTCTGTCAGAGCCTGCGTTTGAAAGTTAAGTTCGCCCAGTTCGATGAGCGTCGTTGCCATGCCTGCCAAGTAGCGTTGTTCGCGTCTGATAGTCAGGGCTTTTTCATAGAAAATAAAGGCTTCTTTGGTATTGCCTAAAAGGGCTTGTAGTTTTCCTAAATCGTTGTAGTCGCGCGAAAGGTTGTTGAGGTTGTTTAGTTCGAGGTGAAGGAGCAAAGAGGCTTCGAGCTTGGCTAAGGCTTCGGTGTATTTGCCTTTGAGCATCAAATTGTTCGCCATGCCGTTCATGGCACGCCCCATGCCTGCCTTTTCGTTTAGTTTTTCGAAGATGTCGTAGGCAGTTTTGTAGTATTGGTAGGATTGGGCGTAGTCTTTCAAATCAAAAAAATAACCCCCGATAAGGTAGTTGGAATAGCCTTCAAAGAGGCGTTCAGGGCTTTCCTGCGCCCATTTGAGCGACTGAAAGGCGTATTCAAGCCCTTTGTCGTAATTGCCCATGCCCCAATAGACCGCTCCTTTCCGACCGATAACAGAGGCAATACCTGCCTTGTCTTCTAATTGTAGGAAAATCTTTTCCGCCCCTTCGAGTTTTTCTAAGGCAATTTGTGTTTTTCCTAAGGTATTGGCTACAAAACCCCATTGCTGCCATGCCTCTGCCAAACCGCGCTGATATTGAAGGGCGAGTGCTTCCCTTTCAATTTCCTCACACCAGCGATACGATTCACTTGGGTTGCCCATCACCATATACTCCCATGCCACTTTGAGCTTGGCATCGAGGCGTGCTTCGGGCGTAGGGGCAAGGTCTATTTCGGTAAGTAGTTTTTGAAGTCTTTGGGCTAAAAGGGTCATATAGGTCAGAAAAAAGATGCGATAAAGATAGCAAAAATTGGGCGCATTGTACTTGCTTTATGACAAAATGGCATTTTTTATTATCTTGATGCTTTTGCTGCGATATTTCAACGTGCAACACTTGTCCAAACTTGTCCAAAGTTTTTATTTTTTAATAAAAAATCATATAAAATATATCAAAATTGGAAACCTTTAAAGTGATTTATCGCGATTCTGTCGGTGAAATCTATACAGACCTGCATCTCTACGAGGGACAATTTACGCTTGTGCTTGAAGGTTTTACCTTTGTGGGCGATATGTTAGATGATTTTGGTCTGACCTCAAAATCTTACCTTCCTGCTCTTGGCGATTTGCCGAAACGTTTTAGCCTCTGTGAGCAAGGTTTTCTAACCAACTATGAAATGGCGTTTGTCTTGCCTTTGGAGGTTACGAATCTGGATATGTCGGAAAGGGTAGTGGCAAGTCTTCAAATTGTTATCATCTTGCAAAAAAATCCTGCCAAACAAATGTTAAACTTAACGCTCACCCTTCCCAACGCAAAGGTTCTGTATGAGGGCAAAGGCGACTTCTTTGAAACGGCTTTGCAGCAAATTCAGGAAAAACTTGCTGACGCTTATCGTCTTAAATGCTGTTTTGGTTGTGCTTTTTCGGATTATAGCGTGTATGGACAAGGCTTTTGGGGGACTCTGTTCTGTTATGAACCCATTAGAGAGCAATATGAGCGCGTAAAAAGCAAAGAAGATTTTATGGAAATTATGGAAAAGCATGGCGGTAAGGTAGGCGAAACCCATCTTTGTTCTAAATTTCAGCCTCGTAGTAAAGGCGCAGGATATAGGGGATAGCATAAGTCTAAAAAAGAGCGGTAGGGCAAATAAAGGTAGGACAAAGATGTTTTTTTGTTAAATTTGCGTGTCAGTCTTTTCTTCTCTCCTCGTTTAGGATAAAGCCCGATAGAAGGGCTTATTTTCCACTTTTTATTTTCGCTCCCTTGTCTTCACTGCTTTTCAATGCGCCCTCTGCCCATAAAGAGGAACTCACTTATTTTGCCGACGTATGGCTTCCTGTGCCGCTAAAAGGGACTTTTACCTACCGCCTTCCGCGCCAATGGGAAAAAGACCTTGAAGTGGGCATGCGTGTTTTGGTCAATTTTGGCGGTAGGGGCTTGCTTACAGGAATGGTCAGACGGATTCACCAGACTCCGCCAGAGGTAAGAAGTGTTAAGTACATTTTAGATATTTTAGACAAAAAACCGTATTTAGAAGAAGCTCATCTCGAATTTTGGCAGTGGATAGCCGATTACTACCTTGCGCCGATAGGTGAGGTAATGCAGGCAGCCTTGCCCGCAGGTATGAAATTGAGCAGCCAAAGCAAGGTGCAGCTTCAGCCCGCTTTCGATTTGAGCAATTTAGCACAAGACCCCAGCTATTCGCCTGCCGAAAAAAAGCTACTCTTTGCCTTGCAGGAAGCCCAAACGATGGATTATGAGCAAATTTCAGAACTTTTAGAAACTAAAAATATTCATAGCATACTCAAAAAATTGATAGATAAGTTTGCTATTTTATTATACGAACAAGTCAAAGACAAGTTTTCGCCTAAAATCATCAAAAAGGTACGCCTTTCTAAAAACTACCAAGCGCGTGAAAGGGTACAGGCTTTGCTTTCCGAACTTACCGAAAAGCAGAATAAAATTTTGCTGCGCTATCTTGCCCTTCTACCCATTTTACAAAACCAAAGTCTAAACGAAGAAGGCGTAACCAAAGATTTGCTTCTCACTACGCCCACAGGAGAGAGTCTTTCCAAATCTTCTTACAAGACCCTACAAGAAAAAGGCATTTTTGAAGAATTTAATACAATCGTTTCCAGAATAGACATTGCAGCCCAAGATTTTACCGATACGCTTGAACTAAGTGCTGCCCAAATGCAAGCGGAAAACCAAATTTTAAATCTTTTCGAAAGCAAAACTGCCGTCTTGTTGCATGGCATTACGGGCAGCGGCAAGACCGAAATTTACATCTCTTTGATAAAAAAGACCTTAGAAGCAGGGGGGCAGGTCTTGTTTTTATTGCCTGAAATTGCCCTAACGACGCAAATTGTGGCACGTCTGCGCCGCGTCTTTGGCAAGGCAATGGGCGTGTATCATTCGGGTTTTTCGGATAATGAACGCGCCGAAGTTTGCAAAGGCATTATCGAGGGAACGATAGATTTTGTCGTGGGCGTGCGCTCCTCCATTTTTTTACCCTTCCGCAATCTTAGCCTCTTGATTGTAGATGAGGAACACGATGCTTCCTACAAGCAAAATGACCCTGCACCGCGCTATCAGGCGCGTGATGCCGCCCTTTATTTGGGGCATAAATTAGGCGCAAAGGTGCTTTTGGGGTCGGCTACGCCTTCGATAGAAACCTATTATTTGGCAAAAAATGGCGTTTATGGCTATGTCTATCTCAATCAGCGATATGCCGAGGCTGCCCTGCCCGATATTCAGACCATAGATTTGCGCCCTTTTCGTGAAAAAAATCAGATGAAGGGCGACTTTTCGCCTCCCCTTTTAGAAGCCTTAGCCGCAGCCTTAGAAAAACAACAGCAGGCGATTTTGTTTCAGAATCGTAGGGGGTACGCGCCTTATTTACAGTGCCAAATTTGCCACCATATTCCTGCCTGCGAAAACTGTTCGGTGAGCCTTACCTACCACCAATACAGCCAAGAATTGAGATGCCACTATTGCGGACATCGCGAAAAATCGCATAGCCATTGTAAATCTTGTGGTAGTGAGCGCATCTTTCCTGTCGGTTTTGGTACAGAAAAATTAGAGGACGAACTGCCGCTCTATCTGCCCAGCGCACGAGTCTTGCGCATGGATAGAGATACGACCAAGACACGTGCCGCATACGAGCGTATCATTGAAACCTTCGAAAAGCACCAAGTTGATGTTTTGGTAGGGACACAGATGGTTACCAAAGGGCTTGATTTTGAGCGCGTTAGCTTAGTAGGGGTTTTTGATATGGATAGGCTTTTGCGCTTTCCCGATTTTCGCGCCCAAGAGCGTGCCTTCCAATTGCTTACGCAGGTGAGCGGCAGGGCAGGACGAAAACAAGCCAAAGGTTTGGTTTTGATACAAACCTTAGAACCGCAAAATCCCATTTTACACTTTGTCAAGATGCAGGATTATTCGGCTTTTTTTGAAAAGGAAATCAGAGAGCGACAGCTTTTTGAATATCCGCCCTTTGTGCGCCTTATCGAGCTTACGATTAAGCATATAGATTTGAAAATATCGCAAAAGTTAGCAGAACTTATTTTACAAGAATTGAAATCGCTTTTTGCACAGAGTCAGCCGCAGGCACAATTTTTAGGGGTAAGTACGCCTTTGGTAGATAGGGTTAGAAATTATTATTTGCGCACTATTCTTATCAAAATTCCGCGCAATAGTGGGAATTTGGCGGCTTCAAAAAAGCAAATGTCCCAAATCATAGATACTTTTCTGACAAAAAAAGAATTTCGCACTGCACAGGTGGTGATTGACGTGGATTGTATGTGAGTTTTTTTGTTTGCTTTTACTCCTTCATAAAATTAGCCCAAGCCCAGAAATAAAGAGCGTTTGCCATAAACCAATCAGCTTCGTTGCCTAAATCAGGGCTTTCAAAATAGGAAGGAAACAAAGAAATAACGAGATAGCCTCCCCAAAGCGTATTCTGAAGTTGCCAAAATGTCCATTCGTCTGATAGCGCACTTGAAGCGGTGATGGCATTTCCAGTGGCGGCAGCCCCTATGCCGTAGAAATCTATTCCTGAATCGTAGTCGGCTTGGAAATCAATTTGAGTAGGATATTCTCTAAAAAGTGAGATAAGAAAAAAATCTAATTTATAGTGTTTTTTATATTTTTCCCATGTGGTTTGTGAAAATGTAGGTTCTATTTGGGCAAGGTAGCGGATTGTATAGCCAATGCTACTCCCTCGTGGGTAGGCAGACCAAGGGTAGTTATTGCCTATTTCACTCAATAGAAGTCCTGTTTTAGGGTCTGTGTAATGGGTTTCGATTTTAGTTTTCCATTTGATAACAAGGGGTTTTGAAAATTGTGTGCCGAAACTTTGGTCGGCGTGTGCAAGTGCCGACAAGATAAGTGCGTTGTCGCCCGTCCATCTGTCGGGAGATGCGCCATAAGAAGGGGCATTTAGGCTGCTTTCCTGTGCCATAAGTTCGGCAAGACGTGTGGCAAAGGCAAGGCTCAAAGAGTCGTAGGTTTTGGTTTTGCTATGATGGCGATATGCGATTAGCGTATTTAGGGTTTGCGCTAAATACAAACCTTCGTGGCAGGTTTTAATATCTGCTTGACAAGTATTAATTTTTTTTGATAATAAAATCTCACAAGCATTTTTTAAAAGCAAACCTATCTCTTCCTTTTTTTCGGGGCGAATTTGAGCATACAAAACTAAAGTTTCTGCAAACCAAGCGGTTGCCATCACGCCGCGTTCCCAATCAGTTCCCTTTTCTTGAAAGTAGGAAAAATCGTCTGTGAGCAAAATTTTAGCCTTTTGATAGTAATGGGCTTCATTCTTGCCTCCATAAAAATCGTTTAGAACACTTACCTGCATCAGGAGCAGGGGCAGGCTAAACAAGCCGATACAGATGCCTATTTTGCGAAACGCAAATCGCCACAAGCCATAGCCCATAACAAGCGGTAGGAGTTCTAAAAGAAATAAAAAAAATATTGCCATTTTGTGTTTAATAGAATAAAAGTGGAAAAACAATGATACAAAAAAATTGTCTATCCTATTCAAAACAACCAAAAAAACATGAAAAAAAGATGCACACAGGTTTGTTTATGGCTTACCTTCGCCCTCTTTATTCCTAAATCGCTGCTTTTGGGTCAAAGTTCCTTGCCTACCCAAATTGGGACAATTCCGCTTCCTCAGGGATATGAGCGTGTAAAAAGCGAGCCACAAAGTTTTGGAGCTTTTTTGAGGAGTATTCCGCTTGTGGTGCAAAAAAACGCGCCTATCTACAACTATGACGGCTCTTTAAATGGCTATCAATCAGGGCATTATGCTGTTTTAGATAAGCCCATTGGCAAAAAGGACATCGAGCAGTGCGCCGATATGGTCATGCGCCTATATGCCGAATATCACTATGAAAGTAGGCGTTTTGATAAAATTAAATTTAGGCTTGCTACGGGTCAGATGGCAGATTTTGAAAGCTATGCAGCAGGAAAACGCCCCGTTTTGGCAGGCAATAAGTGGCAATTTGAGCCAAAAGCAAAACCTAATCAGGATAAAAGCACGTTCCAGCAGTATCTAAATTTTGTCTATACCTATGCCAATACTGCCTCTTTGCTTCCCCAACTCAAAAAGGTAGCACTTCAAGACTTGCGTGTCGGTGATATTTTTATCCAAACGGGCGCACCCTTCGGGCATGCCGTTTTGGTGGCGGATATGATTGAAAATCAGGTTACAAAGGAGCGAAAGATTTTGCTCATTCAAGGTTTTATGCCTGCCCAAAGTTTTCATGTCCTGAAAAATTTGTCAGACGGCAGTGCTTGGTATCAGGTCGGGCAGGAGCTAATACTACCGCAGTGGCACTTTAAAGCCGCCGACTTGTATCGCTTTTAGCGTAGGAACTATTGGCAGGCAGCAATAATTTTTTCTGTAACTTTTTTAAAATCCTTATACACCTTTTGGGTTGCCTGAAAATGCGCCCCAATAGCTCCGTCGGCGGGTTTGAGGGAAAAGATAGGTTTTTTAGCCTCCATAGCCATGGGCATCAGGCTATGATAGTGGCGAATCATACCCAAACAGTGAGGGTCTTGTTCTACTTCTAATAAGTCATTATTGGGCTGTCCTAAGATATATTCTTTATAGGTTTGTGGTATCCTATTTGACCAGCGCAAGTAAGCATTGACAGGGCGATTTTCCTTAGCGGTGTGTTGAGTCGTGATATAGCCTACGGCTTGCATTTTGCCTTCGGGTAGCCTAATTTCCTCTGGTTTGGGGTTTCTACCTTTTCTATCTTCCCATTCTGCTCGCCAATTTTTTAGAGTAATGCCTAAGTTTTTGATGCCTTGCAGCGAAAACAAATCCGAACCTACGGGCAAAATAACGTAGTCAGAAGCTATTAAAACGGCGCGATTGATAGCACCCAAATTCGGACCTACATCAATCAATACAAAGTCGGCTTGGGTTACTTTTGTAGCATCTGTCATAATTCTATGAAACAACGAAACTACCTTAAATGAGTAAGGGTCTCTATCCACACAAGCCGCCCAACTACTACTTAACTTATCCTCATAAGCAGAAAGAGCCAAATTACCCAGCAATAAATGGATACTTGTTTCGTACAAGCCTTCCTGTACGGGTTCTACATACACGCCCTTATAGCCTTCACCTTCTATGACAGGGCGCATCAGGTCGGTTATGGTAAGCATCTGATTCGTACCCAAGAAAATTTCCTCTAATCGTTTCTGCTCGAGGAACATAGCCGTAAGATTGGTTTGGGGGTCTAAATCTGCAACAAGGACTTTGTAGCCCAATTCACGCAACATGTAGGCGAGGTGATAGACCATAGTAGTCTTCCCTACGCCGCCCTTGTTATTGAAAAATACTATGCGTTTTGCCATTGGGGATTGATTTGGAGCGTTACGGAAAAGGAACTTGGCGAACTAATATCAAATACTGCTAAGGGCAGCCCGTTATCGGCTAAGAATTTCTGAACAAAAGGAATCCCAAAGTTGAAGCGATTGATGTATTTTAGGTTTTTCATCGCTTCGGCTATAATAGGGTTGCGATAAGCGTTTTGGTTTGGAAAATTTTGCGCATTTACTTCGCCATACAGTCCGCCTGCGTTTCGTATTTCTATGCGGTCTGAAAATTCATAGATGTAAATAGGGGCAGTGCTTTCATAGCTTCTGTGCATAATTGCATTCATCACTAATTCACGCAACACCTGATAAGGATAATTAGCCAAAATGGTGTCTTGAAAAGAGTCTTGCCTGCGGATAGGTCTGGATACAACAATTTGGTTTTTCACCAAGCCGTCGATTTCTTTCAAAACATCAAATAAAGACCCTTTGAAGGCTTTTTCTGCCAATACCTGCTCTAAATCCCGTTCTTTACCCGCCACTTTCACATATTGAATATAAGCACCTGAAAAGAAGTAAATGGGATTGAGTCCAAACAACAAGATGGCAACATTCGTGGGTTTGTCGTGTTTCAAATCATACAAGCGCAAAGATGCTAATTGCTGTTTGAAGTCGCGGTGGTTTTCTATTAGTATCGTGTTGTCAATCGCTAAGGGAAAGTAGGAGAGTTTAATCAAATCTAAGGCTAAATCGTCTAAGTGTGCCTCCCAGCAGGGCAGGGCATCAAAGGTACGCGCTGTGGCGGTGCGTTTTTCTATGAGTCGTCGCTCTTCGGTTTCGTTCGCGACGGCTTTGCTCGCCCCTACCCTAATCCAAGGCTTGCCCTTGTAAAGCGTGGGGGGGTGAAAGGCAGGTAGCACTTCTACCACAAGCACTTGTCCTTGTGGAAAGTCAAAAACTGCCATGCTTAGGGCTGGTTGTGGCAAAATTTGTCCGTTGTTTCTAATAGAAGCCACATCTTTTTGAAGCTCGTCTGTGATTTTCAAGCCCGACAAAGTGCCATCTTTCTTCACACCGATAAATAAGTAGCCTGCCTTTTTGTGGTCGGGATAGTCATTAGAAAAGGCACAAATTGCCTCACTAAACTTTTCTATCGCTTTGGTAGATTCTGTAAATTCTATTCGGTCTATCTCAGCATCAGGATTATTGAGCAAATACTTTACTTCTTCGGCAGTCAGCATGATTTAAAAAATTGAAGTCTTCAAAGATTTTTTGAGTCTAAAATATAGGCAGGACGTTACAAAAGTAGCAAAAAACGCCCATATACAGTCCTATTGGGTAAAATTTTGTGGCATTGATTGGTACTCTGTTTTCCGACTCTGAAAATAGAACAAGAATCTTATTGTGCCGTCGCTGCAAAATAAAAATGAACGGTGGTATTAAAAAATGCCCTTAGATTTTGACTTTCAAAACAGATTGCTTACCTTTGCAGCCAAAATTTACCAAAAATGGCAAAGACAAAAGACAACCAAAACACTTCGGCAACGCCTGAATCTGCACAGACCCCCGAAAGTCTGCGCTATATTGAAGATGCCGATGCGCTTCGCGCCCAAATAGAGAAAACAGAGGGTTTTGCAAAGAAAAACGCAAGACTTCTCATGGCAGCAGGCATTGTGCTGGTCGCAGCCGTAGGCGGTTTGATTGCTTGGCAGTATTACAACCAAGACCAAACCAAAAAGGCACAAATAGACATCTTCCCTGCTATCTTTTATTTTGAGAAAGACTCCCTACAAAAGGCAGTACAAGGCGATGGCAGCACCACAGGGGGCTTTGCCGAAATCGCCGATAAATATAGCACCACCAAACCCGGCGACTTAGCACAATTTTATCTCGGTGCAGCCGCCCTCAAAGAAGGAAAATACGAGGAAGCCATCAACCACCTAAAAGGATTTGGGGCAGACGACTATTTGGTGCAGGCACGCGCTTATAGCCTAATCGCTGACGCACATAGCGAATTGGGGCAGTACGACGAGGCGATTAGCTACTACAAAAAAGCCGTCAATCACTACCCTAACGACTATTTCACGCCCGAATATCTCATGAAACTTGCCTTAGTGCAGGAAGTACAAAAAGATTACAACGGTGCTTTATTAAGCTACCAACAGATTGTAGAAAAGCACAGCAAGGCAAGTGAGCAGGTCTTGAAAGCCAAAAAGCAGGCGGCACGCTTAGAAGCACTTTTGGCGAAAAAATAAAACAATACGCCCACTCATCATTTCTTTTTCTGAAAAGCAAATCCGCTACTTGGGTTTGCTTTTTTTTTGTGTTGAAAGAAAAAAAATTTCCTTTTTCACTTTTTTTGGCTATCTTCGAATAAAATTCCTAAAAAAGAATAAAAGTACGATTCCCTTTTTCCAAACAGATACGGCAGAGCGGCAGCTCTAATAAAATGAAAAAAAAACTAACCTATGCGTACCTTACGGCTTTGATGCTGTTAGCATTGGTCTTGCTCACCAATCAGACCTTTTTACACTTTTTCATTCACGATACCAAACAAGGCGCGAGGCTTATCAACTTGGCAGGTAGGCAGCGCATGTTGAGCCAACGCCTAATCAAAAGTGCCTTGTTGTTGCAAAATGACCCTACCCAGAAAACGGTATGGAATGAATTTAAAACCGACCTACACGATTTCAAACAAGCCCACCAGACCCTTAAAGCAGAAACTTTTGAAGGCAGTTATGGGCAGGATTTGCCCCAAAAGTACCTTGCCCTTGAGCCTATTTGGGTTGATTTGGTAGAAAATGCGACACAGATAGCGGCACAAGAAGCAAGCGGTAGCCCTTTTGATTCGCTTTTGATACAAAAATTGAAAAGCCAAGAAAAACAGTTCCTACCGCTTATGGAACAAGTGGTGAAGGCGTATGAGGAAAAAAGTATTGCCGACCGAGAGCAAATAGCCCGCATAGAATGGCTTTTGATGGTGGTGATGTTGGTAGCTTTAATAGCCGTAGGGGGCTTGATTTTCAGACCGTTAGTAGAAAAAATAGACAAACAGCAACAAGATTTAGAGGCAAAAAACAAAGCCTTGCAGTATAGCAACGAGCAAATGGGTAGTGCAGACGAAGAATTGCGACAAAATTTGGAAGAACTTTTGATGGTGCAAAATCAGCTCGAACTTGCCAATGAACGCGCACAGAAAATCAATGAGGCTCTTTTTCGTACTAACCAAATGGCGTTAGTGGGCTATTGGGAGGTCAATTTGGAGGCGCAAACGGTCTATTGGTCGGAGATGACACGCCAAATCCATGAAGTAGATGAAGAATTTGTGCCACAATTAGAAAAGGGCATCGATTTTTACAAGGAAGGCGAGAGCCGCACGCGCATTGCCCAAGCCGTAGAAAAGGCAATTCAGCAGGGCGCGTCTTTTGATGTGCAGCTCGAAATCATTACGGCAAAAGGCAATCTCAAATGGGTGCATGCGATGGGGGAGGCAAAAATACAGCAGGGCATCTGCCGTTCCATTTTTGGCACTTTTCAAGATATTACCAAAGAAAAGAAGTTTGAAGCCGAATTGCTCAAATCGCAGGAAGAGTTGAGGCACTTCTTCGACTTGGCTACCGACTTTATGTGCATTGCCGACATGCAGGGCTGGTTTCGCAGCGTCAATCAGGCTTTTGCCGAGCGTACAGGATATAGCCGTGCAGAGCTATTGGAGCGTCCTTTTTCTGCTTTCATTCACCCCGAAGATTTGTCCGCCGTAGAAAATGAAATGCAACGATTGGCGGCAGGCAAAAATACCATAGATTTTGAGAATCGCTTTCGCTGCAAAGAAGGGCATTATATTTGGCTTCGGTGGAGGGCAGCCCTTGAGCCTACCACAGGGTTTGTCTTTGCCACTTCGCACGACATCACGATTGAAAGAAAGCGCACACTGTTGCGAAAAATAAACCAAGAAATCAGTGAGGGCTATCTAAAAGACGACCGCCCGCAGGTCTATTTTAATTATATCCTCAAACAACTTTTAGCCCTGACTGAAAGCGAATATGGCTTTGTCGGGGAGGTGTTTTATGAAAATGGGCTGCCCTATCTCAAAACCTACGCCATTACAGACATCTCTTGGAGCGAGGAAACGCGACAATTCTACCAAAAACATGCCGAACAAGGTTTGGAGTTTCGCAACCTCGATACGCTCTTTGGTTATGCCTTGCGCCACAAAGAAGCTGTTTTGAGCAATGACCCCAAAAATGATTCGCGAAGTGGCGGTTTGCCCAAGGGACACCCCGCGCTTGATGCTTTTTTAGGGCTTCCTATCCGACACAAAGAAGGCGACCTTTTGGGTATGATAGGATTGGCAAACAAAAAAGGCGGCTATCAGCAGCAGGATATTAGTTTTTTAGAACCCTTTTCTACACTCTTTGCCACTATTATCCAAAACATCAAATCGGAGCGCAAACGAAAAGCCTTAGAAAGGGTGCAGATAGAAACCAACAACCGCCTCAATACGCTGATAGAAAATGTGGGCGATATGGTCTTTGTGATTGATGCACACAATTTCACCTTTAAAGAATATTACGTACAAGATGAATCTGAACTTATCCTCGAACCTGCCGTATTTTTGGGTAGGAAAGTAGAAGAAGTAGGTTTTGAGGATAGTATCCTTGTGCCGATAATGAAAACCCTAAAAGAGGTGGCGCAGCAAAAGCGAAAAGCCCTGACAGAGTATGTCGTGGTGCAGAAAGAGGGCAAACAGTGGTATAGCCTTATTGTTTCGCCACTTTTTGACGAGCAAAATAAGTTGCAAGACTTCATTTGTGTTTCGCGCAATATCACGCACATCAAACAAACCGAACAGGAATTGAACAATAACTTAGAGGAACTGTTTAGTGTGCAGGAGCATCTGCATGCGCAAAAAGCCGTTTTGGAGCAGACTTTAATAGAGTTAAAAAGTTCGCAATCGCAGTTGGTTCATGCCGAAAAGATGGCTACTTTGGGGCAACTTGTCGCCAATATCGCGCACGAAGTCAATACGCCTTTGGCTGCCATTCGTTCTTCGGCAGGAAATATGGCACTCACCTTAGAGAGCTTATTGCCTACCATTTCGCTCTTTTTCGATAAAATTAGTGCGCAGGAAAAAGACCTTTTCAAGACCCTTTTAGAAACCGTTTTGAGCGGCGAAAGCCTGCTTTCCACACGTGAAAAACGTGGGTTTAAATACCAACTCATCGACTTGCTTAGTAGTCCGCCTTGGTCAGATTTTGAGGAAAAGGCAGATGAAATTGCGGATATGATTGTAGAAATGGGGCTGGGCGCACAAAAAGAACTGTATTTGCAGGTTTTGAGGCAGCCGCAGGGGGTTGCTATCTTGCGCCATGTCTTTGCCCTTTCGGGGATTTTGCGCTCTAATCAGACCATCATCACCGCAACCGAACGCGCTTCTAAAATCATTTTTGCCCTGAAAAATTTTGCTCGACAAGACCAAAGTGGCGAAAAACAGCCACTCGACATCAACGAAAGTATCCAAATGACGCTGACGCTCTACCAAAATCTGCTCCGACAGGGCATCGAGGTAGAGTGTGATTTTGCTACTTTGCCCGCGCTCTCTTGTTTTATAGACGAAATTCCACAGGTCTGGACAAACCTTATCCACAATGCCATTCAAGCCATGAAAGGCGAAGGAAAGTTGAAAATTCAAACGCAATTAGAGGCTGAAAATAAAATCTTGGTCAGTATTGCCGATACAGGCGGTGGGATTCCGCTTTCGGTGCAGGCAAAGATTTTTGAACCCTTCTTCACAACCAAAGCGGCAGGTGAGGGCAGCGGTTTGGGATTGGATATTGTTCGCAAAATTGTAGAAAAACATCAAGGCAGGATTTGGTTTGATACCCAAGAAAACGTAGGCACTACTTTTTTTGTAGAATTACCGATTCAAGGCGTTTAAGTTTCTCAAAATCAGACCCAAATCTTATCTCAATTTGGCGCAAAAGTTAGGGCGAGAGTCTAAAAAAAATAAAAAATGTGCTTAGAAAGCGACAAAATACGGACAAAATAGGCACTTTGCCACAAAGATTTCAAAACCCTTATTGGCTAAAAGAGCGGCTTTGTCTATCTTTGTTTATCTTTGCTTCTCTTCAAAAGTCGGGTAGCTACTTTTCTCTTCCCTTGACTTGCCCATATAAAAAAGGACAAACCCCAAAAAATACCTCTCACGCCAATACTCATTCTATTATTTCCCCTTGCCTACGATATTGCCATGAAAAAAAATAAAGCCATACTTTGTGTAGATGACGATTCTACTGTTTTGGATAGCCTCAAAACACAACTTATCAACATCTTTTCAGACGAGTTTATCATCGAAACCGCAGAAAGTGGTGAAGAAGCCTTAGAGATTATCGAATTTCTGGGTAGGCGCAAAATAGACACGTTGCTTATCATCACCGACTGGCTCATGCCCAAAATGAAGGGCGACGAACTTTTAGTAAAAGTGCATAACAAGTTTCCGCGCATCTCTAAAATTATGCTCTCTGGACAAGCCGACGAGCGAGCCATTCAGAACGCCTTTAAAAATGCCAACTTAGCCGCCTTTATCTCGAAGCCTTGGCAGACGGAAGATTTGGTCGCTGCCATCAAGCCCCTACTTTCCGACAAGTAAAAAATACACTTTGGTTTGAATTTTGAAGGCTTGTGCTTCTTATTTCTACCCTCCCAACACCCAAAAAGCAAATTTGACTCGTGAAGAAAAAAACAATCCTTTGTGTTGATGACGAACAGATTGTTCTCAATAGCCTCAAAAGCGAAATTTCGCGACACTTTGGGGGGCGTATCGCTGTCGAAATTGCCGAAAGTGCCGAAGAAGCCTTAGAAGTCCTCGATTTTCTCTTGCGTAGGAATCACGAAATTGTGGTAGTGGTATCCGACTATGTCATGCCCAATATGAAAGGCGACGAACTCCTTTCAAGGGTACATGAAATGCTCCCTGCCACTAAAAAAATCCTACTCACAGGACAAGCCAATTTAGAAGGCGTTACCAACGCCATCAACCAAGCCAGCCTATACCGCTATATCGCCAAGCCGTGGGAAACCAACGACCTGATGATGACCTTAGAAGCCGCTGTGCAAAGCTATGAACAGGATACCCTTTTGCAGGCACAAAACGAGGAATTGCGATTGTTAAATGCCAATTTGGAGCAGAAAGTAGCCGAGCGCACCGCCGCTTTGCAGGAAACGAACAATCAAATTCAAGCCTCTATTCGCTATGCGCAGCGGATTCAGTCGGCAGTATTGCCAAGTTTGGAAACCATTGCCAAATCGTTTTCAGACTATTTCATTTTTTATCAGCCGCGTGATGTGGTCAGTGGCGATTTTTATTGGTTTGCTGAAAAAGAGCATAAGACCATCATAGTGGCGGCAGACTGCACAGGGCATGGCGTGCCGGGTGCTTTTATGTCCCTTATCGGGAATGATTTGCTCAATCGCGCCGTCCATGATAGGGAAGTGCATGCCCCTGAAAAGATTTTAGAGCAGGTAGATAAGAGCCTAAATCGCGTTTGGCGCAATGAAAATACAACGCTTCGCGACGGCATGGACGTGTCTGTGGTCGTGATAGATAGGCAGGAACAGACGCTTTCTTTTGCAGGAGCGCGTGGGGTAGTCTTGGTATTTGATGCCAAAGGGCAAATGCACTATCTCAAAGGCGACAAAACCAGCATCGATGGTAGGAAAGTATCGGTCTTTACAAGACAGAGTTTGCCCCTTGAAGGTAAAACGCGCTTCTACCTCTATTCTGACGGTTTTCAAGACCAATTTGGGGGAGAAGACAACTTCAAATTCACGAGCAAACGCCTACGAAATTTTATCGCCGAGCTGCAAACGCAGCCGCTAACGGCACAGAGTCAAATTGTGGCAGATACCTTTTTCAAATGGAAAGGCGACTTGAAACAGACCGATGATGTCTTGTTGATGGGTTTTGAAATATAATAGGCGTTGGTTGCAAAGATAAAAGCCTTAAATGCGCCCCACACTAAACCGCAGTGATGTTAAATTCTAAAAATCAAATGCAAATGTAGGGACAAGGCACTGCCTTGTCCGCAGCAAGATTGAAATAAAAAAGGGCTTTCAGACCTAAAAAAAGTCTTTCACCCAAATTTTATTTCGTGTCAAATTTGACAAAACAAGATTTTTTACAGAACTTAACATCACTGGGGCAGGGTGGGGGGTTTTTGCCTATTCTGGGTCTGAAAAAAACGTTTGAGTTCAATCTAATTTGGGACAACGCACTGCGCTGTCCCTACAAATTTTTTTGTGATTTCTAAAACTTTTCTAAAACTTTCGCTTTGAGTTTTTGGAACTCTTCTTCGCTCAAAATGCCTCTCTGTTTGAGGTCGGCTAATTTTTCGAGTTCGGCTACCAAATCACTCTGTCCGCTTGTGGGCGGGGTTTGGGCTTCGTTTTGAGGTGCTTGTTGGCTTTGTGCCTGCTTTGTGTTTTGGTTGTTTTGTGCTTTCTGATTGGAAGCTACTTCTTCAAAGTCGGCTTCTTCAAATTCAAAATCTTTTTTGGGCTTTTTTTCTTTTCCGAAGGCATCAAAACCCTCTTTTTCGAAATCGCGATAGGCTTCTTTGGCTCTTTTTTCTACATCATCTTTCATTTGGCGGGCAAAGTCTTTTCCCTTTTCAAATTGTTCGGCGTAGAACTTCTTAACGGCTTCGGTGTCGAAGTTGCTCAAATCGCCACCTGTTTCAAAGTGGTAGGCAAAGGTCTTGCCTGCCGCGTAGGTAGAAGCTCCCGAAAAGACTGCCATGCCGATACCGCCTGCTATCGTACCCCAGCCCGGAATAAGTTTGAGGGCTTGTGAGCCTAATTTGGCGAGTAAGCCTCCTGAAAGCGTACTGACCAAGCTCTCTATCGTTGCATCAGTGGCATCAATGCCTTTTGATTCTGCCAAGCGGCGCACCATATCTACCTGCACCAACGTAACGGCTGCCATATCGAGCCAAGGCACAGGTATAAAAGCCGAAGCCATCGCCAAGACAACGGCATTTTCAATGATTTTATCCGCCTTTTGGCGGTCGTCTTCCATCTTCATTTTTTCGCGAAGTTTGAAAAGCAGGTAGTCTATCATATCAAGAAGGGAGGTAAGGTAGGGAAAAATGGGGCGGCGGTAAAATAGCTATCCGCCATCAAAGATACACATCAAAGGTACAAAAAAACGTGCAAATATGGGGCATAATTGGCGATAGGACGTGAGCGCGAGGCTAAGTGCGCCATTTTTTCTGTATAAACGCAAACAAGAGGCAAGGGTAGGTTAAAATTTTAAAAAAAACTGACGTTTTGTCATTCTAAGCGAAAAAAAGCGTATTTTTGTGTGAATAGCGTATCTTTCCCAATTTTCACCGACGAAAATAAAACATCACTTTGCAGGACGTACAAGAGCTACTGGCTATCAAGCAAAAGTTTGGCATCATTGGCAATTCCCCACTGCTCAATCAGGCGATTCGTGTGGCTTCGCAGGTCGCGCCTACGGAAATGACCGTTTTGATAACGGGCGAAAGCGGCAGCGGTAAGGAATCTTTTTCTAAAATTATTCATCATCTAAGTCCGCGCAAGCACAACACTTTTATCGCCATCAACTGCGGCGCGATTCCCGAAGGTACGGTCAGTTCCGAACTCTTTGGACACGAAAAAGGCTCTTTCACAGGGGCGGCAGGCGTGCGCAAGGGCTATTTTGAGGAGGCAAATGGCGGCACTATCTTTTTAGATGAGGTAGGCGAATTGCCCTTAGAAACACAGGCGATGCTTTTGCGCGTCTTAGAAAATGGGGAATTTATCAAGGTAGGTTCTTCGAAGGCAGAGAAGACCAACGTGCGCGTAGTGGCAGCTACCAACGTGCGCTTGGTAGAGGCGGTAGAAAAGGGTAAGTTTCGCGAAGATTTATACTACCGTTTGAATACGGTGCCAATTTACGTTCCGCCTTTGCGTGAGCGTGGCGAAGATGTCGAGCTTTTATTTAGAAAATTTGCCTCTGATTTTTCGGAAAAATACCACATCAAACCTTTGGTTTTAGAGCCACAAGCCAAAGAAACGTTGCAGCAGTATCCCTTTCCCGGTAATGTGCGTCAGCTCAAACACATTGTAGAGCAGATGTGCGTTTTAGAAGGCGAAAATCGCTACATTTCAGGCGATACCTTAGCGAAGTATTTGCCTAAAAATGCCCCTTCGCGCCTACCTGCCCTCACACAGGAGAGCAGCAAAGATAGCTTTTCAGAAAGAGAACTACTCTATAAAATTCTTTTTGATATGAAGCGTGATGTAACCGAACTCAAACAGTTGGTCTTGCATCTTTTACAGGGGAAAAATTCGGCGGCAATGATTCAGCAGTATCATCATCTTTTTCAGGAGGTAGAAAGCAAGGGCGGCAATGCGGCTGCCTTTCAAGGCAATTACGCGCCTCTGACGCAATCGCCTATTTTTTTAGGTGAAAAAATAACGCCTTCCTACTCTTCTGCCTACGCAAATGAAGAGGAGGATACGATAGATGTGGGCAATGTCAATATCGTGGAGGCGACCAAGCAGGGCGAAAAAGAGGAGGCTTTCGCCTATGCAGAAACACAGGCAGAGGGCGAAAAAGAGCCAATCGAAACGGATTCTTTTTCTTTGGAGAAGAAAGAAAAAGAGTTGATTATCAAGGCTTTGGACAAACACAAGGGCAAACGCAAGCAGGCTGCCCAAGATTTGGGCATTTCCGAGCGCACCCTTTATCGGAAAATAAAACAATACGAATTAGATTAAACTTTATCGCTTTATTTTGATATGCAGGTCAGAAAATATACTTCCTTCGCCTTTTTGGGCTTTGTGGCAGTTTTGCTAATGGGGCTTTTGGGTGCTTGCGCCCAGGTGTCGCTTTTTAGTTTTAGTGGCACTTCGCTCAATCCCGAAATCAAGACTATTTCGATTCAGGCGGTAGAAAATGAGGCGGGTAATGGTCCGCCAAGTCTTTCTATCAATTTTACAGAAAAATTAAAAGATTATTACATTCGCAACACCAAATTAAATTTGGTGCAGGGCGAAGGCGATATGCAGCTCGATGCCGTCATTAGCGGTTATGAGGTTACGCCGATTGCTCCTACGGGCGACCAGATTGCGGGCTTACAACGCCTGACCATTACGCTAAGTGTCAATTATTTCAATGCCTATGATGAGCAGGCAAGTTTTGAAAATAAATCTTTTTCACAATTTGAGGATTTTCCGCCCGATAGAAACCTTGCCGATGTAGAAAATGATTTAATTCAGGTCATTTCAGATAGAATTATTTTTGATATATTCAACGCAACGGCAGGGAATTGGTAAAATGGGCTTGCTCCTTTTGCAGACTTGCTTTTTGGTGCAGGGGGCGGCAGGATTGTGATGATTTTTACTTTTTTTAGAAATAAATTAGCTTTTAAGCAAGAGAAAATAGAAACAGGCTTTCTAAATTGTGGTGAGAGCCTGCTTTTTTTTTCGATTTTTAGGTCTATTTTCATCTTTTTGGCAAAAAAAACGTAACTTAGATTGTTGAAAACTACCCTATTATCTTTCTAAACAAAAGCGTCTGTACTTTGCTTTTATAGAAAGCCTTTTTACTACCTCTCCAAACTTATGAAAAATTTTTCTACCCTACTGCTGCAAAAGTTTGTTTTTTCTTTTTTGAGCCTCTTATTTTTGACCTCAATAGGCGCGTCTTGGCTTAGGGCGCAAGTGCCTACGATAAGTTCTTTCGCACCTACCTCTGGAGCTGTGGGCGCAGTTGTTACTATCAATGGTAATAACTTTGCTGTGCCGCATACGAATAATACAGTGTATTTTGGTGGGGCGAGGGTAATTCCTACTGGGGGGACGGCTACGAGTCTGACGGTGGAAGTGCCTGCGGGGGCAGTTTCACAAGAACCTATTTATGTAGAAAATAATATTTCCAACCGCTTCGGCTCGTCTTTATTGGTAAGCCCCTATTTTTTCAGAACGACACAAACGCCTAATGCTATTGTAGAGAATATTCGTTATAATGCTACTTCTTATCCTACAAGCCAGAACACAAGAGCGAATGTAGTGGCAGATTTTAATAACGACGGCAATATGGATTTTTATGCCACTGGTTCGGGGCAGTTGTTTTTAGGAGATGGTGAAGGTGGTTTTGCCACGCCTACTACACATACCGATGGTGATAGAGGTGCAGCAGCCGATTTCAACGGTGATGGCAATATGGACATCGTTGTGGGAGGTGCTGGAGGTACTGGTACTGAAACTCGCATTCTTTTAGGTGATGGTACAGGAGGCTTTACTGTGGGAGCAAATATTGGGACGTATCGCAATGGCATCGAGGTGGCTGATATGAATAATGACGGTTATATAGATATTGTCGGTACAGATTTTACGGGCAATAGGGTTGCTACACTTCTTAACAATGGAGCAGCTAGTTTTACGGCTTATACCCGTACTATTGCCAATGCTACTGATGTCTTTCTTGCTGATTTTGACGGTGATGGAGATATAGATGTAGCAGTAGGTTCACAAGGGACAGGCTGCCACATAGGTTTTAATAACGGTGCAGGGCAAGTGAACACTTTTCCAGCCTTTACCTTTTATAGCTACGGACAAAACGGTACTTACATTTCAGGAGCAGATTTCGACAATGACGGAGATATAGATTTGGCAGGTTCAGGTAATTTTGATGCGGGGGTTTTCCTGATGCTTAATGATGGTTTAGGAGGTTTTGGAACACCTACCAACTTGACACCAACAGGGTCTACCGACGCAAGAGGAGTCGTGGCAGCAGATTTTAATGGAGATGGCAATGCAGATATTGCTTATACGCAGTACGGGGGAAGTGTTAGAGTACGTATAGGGAATGGAGATGGTACTTTTCAAGCTCCGATTACTTTAAATACCACTACAACAGCAACCATAAATATTGTGCCTGCTGATTTCAATAATGACGGCTACACCGATTTTGTTGTGGGATATTTGAATAATCAAACATCTGTACACCTGCATCGCCCTATTTTATTTTCCCGCCAAAATGGGGATTGGAACGACCCTAATACGTGGAGTGTCGATGCTTGTGGCGGTGTGTCTTCAGGAGCAATCCCTACTCAAAACAATAATGTGGTCATCTGCGGACATATTGTAACTCTCAATGCAAATTCGACTTGTAACGACTTGACCATACAGACAGGGGGGACTTTACTCACCGAAAATTTCGACCTCGATATTAGAGGCAATACCATCAATAGCGGCACATTTGAGGATAATGCTTCAGGCGGGACTACTACTTTTAGAGGCACGCTTACCAACAACAGAGCCTTGCGCGTAACAGGTGCTGCCAATAACTCTACCTTCCGTTTCAGAGGCAATATAACGAATAATGCGGCAGCTATTGAATTTAATTTGGTTGAAAGTATTAGTTATGTTTTTGAAAATAATCCTGTTACAATTACCAATTTAGCTACTACTGTTGGTTCAAATATGGTATTCGGCAGTTTCAATGCTTCGGGTACGCTCAATAGCAATGTTACGATTGCCAATGGTACTGCAAGAGAAATTCAGTTTATTACCAATATAGGCTTAGATGTGTCTTCGGGCGTTACGCTACAAAATAATTACAGCACAGGTACTTTCGTTACCGGACGTTTAGTAGGACTCGGTTCTTTTGTCAATGGTACAAATGCACGCTTGCGTTACGTTGCGGTACTTGCCCCTGCGATTGCTACTTTTGATGCTTCTACAAATGCAGGAAATATTGTAGAATACACAGCTTTAAATGCAGATGTACTTGCTACTACCTATCGAAACCTCGTGATAGCCAGCGCGGGTACGGCAAATCTGACGGGTGCAACTACGGTGCAGCAAAATCTAACGATAAATACAGGTGCTACGCTTGATGTAACCCTAAGCAATCATCCACTTACATTTGCACCCTTAGCCGCAAATTTTGGTTTGGTGAATAACGGAGCATTTGAGGCAAGGGCAGGCACAGTTTCTTTTACAGGAGGTGTTAATCAAACTATTGGCGGAGGTGTCAATACTACTTTTCATAATTTGACCATCAACCAATCGGCTGCCTCTACTGTTACCCTTAGTAGGTCTATTGTGGTAGATAATGATTTAACACTAGCACTCGGTAGAATTGTATTAGGAACAAATACCCTTACACACAATAGCAGTGCTGACCCTATCGTAACTGGCGGTTGGGTAAATACCAATGGTACAGGTACTTTTATCAAATCAGTGGCTGGAACAGATTTACTTTTCCCTGTGGGCAGTAATGCGGCACGTCAATCTGTCATTATCAATAACGCTGTGGCAAATGCTTCGGTGCGCTTTCGCACTCCTACCCCTGCTGTACCCAATAGCGGCTTAGGGGCTTGGGAGATAAACAATGGTTCTACCAGTTCAAATATTCGTATCGTGAATCCCATAGGCGGAGCAATAAGTGTGGGAGTGTCTGAAATAGCATTTTATGATGGTACTATTTGGAATACCATAACCCCAACTACCTACCCTTCTGCTACTGATTACGAGGCTTTAGTACCTTTTGTAGGCGCACCACGCCAGATTGGTATTTTTTCTACTACGGCGTATTATACTTTGGGCAATGCTACTTGGGATGTGAATAGCAACTTTTGGTCGACTGACGGGGTAACAGGTTGTAATTGCAGTCCAGTAGGGCAGGTAAATGCGACGGTCATCATCAATAGTGGGCATGTGGTAGGTGTCCCCTTGGCTGTTAATATTGCCACAGGCAATAGCATAGACCTATATGGTACGCTGACTTTAACTAATGGTAACACCAATGCCATCGCCTCGCTTACTACTTCGGCAGGCTCTACGATAAATATTTTGGCAGGAACGCTTAACCTTGCTACTGCTACCACTTTTAATGGAACGGTGAGCAATCAAGGTGGGACAATTCCTGCCGCCCCTGCTCTTACCTTCGCCGATGGCTCTACCTACATTCATGCAAGAAATGGCGGTGCCATTCCTACGGCTACTTGGGGAGCGACTTCTAACTGTCGCATTACGGGCATAACAAACTTAGCCATTTCTGCGGGTTTGGGGCAGACGTTTGGTAACTTTGAGTGGGCTTGTTTTTCGCAAACTGTTCCTCAAAATAATAATGCTTCTATGATAGTGCAAGGGAACTTCACCTTGACTCATACAGGCACAAGTAATTTTAATTTGAATGGAAATACCTTAGACCTTAAAGGAAATTGGCTCAATAACCATAATGTATCAAGTTTCAATGCAGCCGCTGCAAATAGCACAGTCATATTCAGTGGTACTTCTCCTCAAACCATAGGCGGAAGTAGTGCAACAAATTTTAGGAATTTGACCATTAACAATACGGCTGCTACCCCTACGGTTACTATTACAAATACGTTTAGTTATGCCATAAACCAAACCTTAACACTTACGGCAGGTAGATTTGTGATAGGGTCAAGTAATATTTTATACCCCTCTACTGTAGCTGCTATTACAGGTGCAGGTTGGATAGAAACCAATGGTACAGGTAGTTTTCAGAGAAATCCCGGAGCCGGATTTCCCTCAGCCCAGTTTCCTGTGGGAGATGCTACTGCCAAAAGGTTAGTAACAATGAATATTGGTGCGGGTAGCAATAGGGTGAGGTTTGTAACACCTATCAGTCCTGCCATTACAGGCACAAACCCTACGGCGGGTATGTGGGATATATTTGTAGCTGCGAGCAATGTTATAACATTTAATAATGTTACAGATGCGATTGCAACAGGAAGAATACACAAAGAGGTGGCTGGTGCATGGACATTACTGCCTTCTACAGTTACTTACCCTACTTTTTCAACATCTGGCATAGAATCTTCTGGCAATTTTACCATCTTTTCCCCCCCTACTACCTACTACACCCTCGGCAATGCCACTTGGAACGTGAATAGCAATAATTGGTCGAACGATGGGACAAACCCTTGCAACTGTTCGCCTGCGGGTGTGGCAAATGCGACAGTTTATATTAGAAACACAGACGAAGTTACGGTTGCTGGTGCGGGCGACATCGCTTTGAACAATACCATTGACATCACAGGCTTTGGGGTGCTTACTTTGCAAAACGGCAATACCAACCCCTTTACGCTTTCTACCAATACCGCAGGCTCTACGATAAATCTTTTGGCAGGAACGCTTAACCTTGCTACTGCTACCACTTTTAATGGAACGGTGAGCAATCAAGGTGGGACAATTCCTGCCGCCCCTGCTCTTACCTTCGCCGATGGCTCTACCTACATTCATGCAAGGAACGGCGGTGCCATTCCTACGGCTACTTGGGGCAACACCTCTACTTGCCACGTTACGGGTATGACAAACTTACAACCAACTAATATCAGTGGACAATCTTTTGGACATTTGGTTTGGGATTCCCCAAGTCAGACCATAGGGACAAGTTTGTTTAATGCAGGAGTTAATGAAAACTGCACGGTGAAAGGAAATTTCACTGTACTTAATGTAGGTACAGGTTCGCTAACTTTAAAAAATGGAGGTGGAGCTACCGTCAATAATTTCTTAGTAGAGGGTAATTGTATAATAGAGGACGACTTTACCATTCAGGCAAACCCTGCGGGGGCTTCCACTGCTTTAGAAGTTTGGGGCGATTTCACACGTACAGCAGGTTTTTTCCGCTTCACCTCTAATAACGGTGCAGCCTTAGGTGAGCTAATTTTGGAAGGTGATTTTAATAATGCAGGCGCATTTGAACACTACACCAACTCGCGATTAGTCTTTGCAGGTGCAAATGACCAAACGGTTACAGGCAACTTGCCTTTTACAGCAGGAACAGGTGCTTTTGAGGTAAGAATAGACAAAGACGCAGCCGCCAATACGGTTACTTTGGGTGGAAATATCACCTTTGGTGGAACGAACACTCTAAATATCCAACAAGGCACACTTACTACTATTGCGACTGCACGCACGTTGAATTTCACAAACATCATAGGAGTGGGAATTTTAGATATGTCAACTGGGGGAGTTGCTCATACCCTCAATTTGAACGGAACAGGTAACACTTTTAATGGCACACTTATCTCGTCTGCCAATAGCCTTGTTAATTACAACGGTACTGTCGCTCAAAACATCTTCGCACCTTCGTCGGGTAGTTATGGACGTTTGACCTTGACTAACGCAAACGTAAAAACCCTTTTAGGCAATATTAGCCTAATAGGAAACTTTACCAATAATGCAGGGGCAGGCAATTTTGACCCAGATACTTTTGGTGTGAGTTTTATCGGCACTAACGCCCAAACCATAGGGGGTTCGAGTGGTACAAACTTCGCCCTTCTTACCATCGACAACGCCGCAAACGTAGGTTTGGCACAATCTATCAATGCCCAATCATTGCATTTAGAGGAAGGAAGGCTTACTTTAAATACGCATGACTTTGGCTTTTCGGGCACTGCCGCTGCTCTTACGCGCAATACAGGCTGGATAGAAACAAATGATTTGGGTAGCTTTATATTATTAAATGCCAATACAAATTTTACTTTCCCTATCGGTAGCGATACTCAATATCAGCCTTTGCGCCTAAGCAATGCGGCAGCCAATGCCAACGTGCGCTTTGGCACTTCCACTGCACCTTTGACTTCGGGAACAGCTTCTTGGTTTGCCCAAAATAGTGGGGCTACTTCTGATGTCGTTTTGGTCAATCCACAAGGGGCGGGTATTGTGCCTAACTTTTCCAAAATTCAGGAATACACCACCGCTTGGAATCCGCTTCCTACCACAGACTACCCTGCTTCCGACGAATACCGCCTACCTGCCTACCTTTTCGATACAAGCGTAAAAGAGTTTGGTATAAAAGAGGGCAGTCCCTTTGTTACGACGTGGCAGACTACCGCTGCAAATGAGAGCATTACCATTCCGCATGATGGCACTGGCTACAACTTTACTGTTGATTGGGGCGATTCCAACATTGAAGTTCTAACAGATGTCGACTTTCCTTTTACCCATACTTACACCACCGCAGGCACTTACACAGTTTCTATAACAGGCGATTTCCCCCGTATTTATTTTAATAATGGCGGTGATAGACTAAAAATCCGCAGCATCGAGCAATGGGGGGATATTGCTTGGACTTCAATGGAAAACGCTTTTTGGGGTTGTGGAAATCTAACTTACAACGCCACCGATGCCCCCGATTTGAGCGGAGTCAGCAATTTAGCCCAAATGTTTCGCGCCGCAACCCTATTCAATGGCAACCTCAATAATTGGGACGTAAGCACGATTCAAAACTTAAATTTTATGTTCTGGGGTTGTGGCAATTTCAATCAACCACTCGATGCTTGGGACGTTAGCAGCGTAACAACTATGAGCAATACCTTCTGGGGTTGTAACATTTTTAATCAGCCTCTCAATAGTTGGAATGTGAGCAGTGTAACGAACATGAACGGGCTTTTTGTCAATAATATCGCCTTCAATCAACCCCTTGATAACTGGGACGTTAGCAACGTAACTAATATGGGAAATATGTTTTGGGGTTGCTTTATTTTCAACCAAAACATAACAGTTTGGGATATAAGCAGCGTGGCAGACCTTAGTTTCATGTTTTACAATGCAAGCAGCTTTAACCAAAACTTAGCTACTTGGAACGTAAACAATGTAATAAACCTGTCAAATATGTTTCTAAATGCAACTGCTTTCAACCAAAACTTAGGCAGTTGGAATTTGAGAACCGCAGGGGTAGATATGAATAATATGCTCGATAATTGCGGCATGAACACAGCCAATTACGACGCTACACTTATCGGTTGGGCTACAAATCCAAGTACGCCTAATAACGTGACGTTAGGTGCTTTGGGTCGTACTTATTGCGCCGCTCAAACGCAAAGAAACACAACCTTAGTAGGTACTAAAAGTTGGACGATTAACGGAGATACTTTCAACTGTGGCGTTTACTACTCTCGCAAAGATGGCGATTGGACAGATGCGACTATTGGCGATGGTACTTGGTCGACGGTAGCGTTAGGAGGCGCAAGCTGCGATTGTGTGCCACCAGCAGGGGCAAATGTTGTGATAGACCACACTGTTACGGCAGATATTGCCATTGCGCCTTTGCAAATTACGCTTTCAGGCACTTTGGATTTGCAGAATCTTAACCACACGCTCGCCACAACAACAATCCTCAATAGTGGCGGCACAGGCATTTTAGAAATAAGCGGAAATACGGCTGCTCTTGCAATCGCCAGTACAAGCGGCGACTTCTTCACAACGCCTACTAATATTGTCCGCTTCAATGGTGCAGCCGCTTATCAAATCGCCCTTCGCAGCTATCCGACCATAGAAAACAACCTAAGTGCAGGTGTATTGGGCTTGGAAACCGTCACGCCTACCAGCATAGACGTTTATGGCGACCTTAGAGCTACCAATGGGGCAAATTCAGGTTTTCTATCCAATGGGCATACGATTGTGATGCCTGATATCGCACCTGCCACTCACCAAATTATAGGCTTAGGCACAAGCGGTTTTAGTTTCCAAAACCTAACTATCGAAAGCAACACCACGACAGGCACTGCTGGTGCTATTGACATCAACGGAACACTTTTTGTCGAGGCAGGCGCAATTTTCACCAACAATACGCCTTTCTTTCAAGTTGCTACCGCTACCGCAACTATCGACGGCACAGGAAATTTTGTCAATAACGCCGCACTATACTACAATAGTGATGTGCCGATTCAGATGGCGGCAGCGAATTTGGATTTTAACACAAATCCGAATGATGTCATCTATCAAAGTGGCACAGCAAGCCCTGCGCCTACTACCTATCGTCAGTTATTTTTCCGAAATAGCAGAAATACAGTAGCAGGCACAATTACAGCCCAAAATGTAGCTTTTGACAATACCACAGGGGCAGCTTCCCTGACCTTAGTAGATGGTACAATTATCACGACAAACGATTTAAACCTACAAAATTCCAACGGCGCAACCCTTGATTTTGGAATAGGAAATGCTACCGTTACAGTCAATAATACCTTGAATGGTAATGCCAACTCTATCATTGTCCATAATGCAGGAGTGGGCAGCACCCAACTTTTAGACCTAAAAGGGGCAAACAATACGCTCAATGCCTTCAACAATACCAGCGCAGGGACAAGTATTGTGCGCTATTCAGGCAATGTCGACCAAAACGTTTTTGCCTCGCCCAACTATCAAAACATAGAAATTCAGGGTGGAGCTTTGAAAACTTTGCAGGGTAATGTTACTGCTTCGGGTACGCTTACCCTGACTGACGGGCGTGTCGTTTTGGGTGCAAATAATCTAACCTTATCCAATACAGCCGTCAATGACCAAATTCAACCGCTTCCCATTACGGCAGCCTCTTTTGTAATTGCAGAAGGGACAGGTAGGCTCACGCGCCAAAACTTGACAAGTCTAAATTTTGCCCTTTTCCCACTCGGTGTAGGTACAAATTTGGAAATGGTGCAGGTGCGCGTAGGAACGACAGGCAGTGCAGCCTCAGCAGGATTTAGCACACCGCTTGCGCCTCTAAATCCTGCGGGTACATTCAACCCTGCTTCGGGAATTTGGAAAGTGGCGGCAGATGGCAGTAGCGAGGTTGCAATTTTGCCTTCCTCTACTTTGGCAGGTGCAAAGGTGCATAAGCTAAATGCAGGCTTTTGGGAAAACACAGGTATTACTACCACTTTTTCCGACCCTCCTCCTACTTATACCACCAACGCCTTAGACCTTAGTACAGAACAAACTTTCACGCTCTTTGCAAAACCTGAAATTACGCTCACTACCATTCCACTTGCGGCTTCAAACGTGCCACAGGGAACAGCCGACTATCCTATTTATGCGTTTTCGGCTGCCGTTGTAGGGGGCAATACCGATTTTCAGTCTATCAATCTAACCACTTCTGGCTCGTATCAGGTTTCGGACTTAGTAAATTTCCAACTTTGGTACAATACAACAAATGATTTTGCCACTGCCTCCGCCATCTCTACACCAGTAGGCATTGTAACTTCGGGCAGTTCGCTCAATATAGCCACGCCACAAACCATCAACGACGGGCAGACGGGTTATTTCTGGATTACGACTTCGGTTGCAAATGCAGCAATTCCTACACGTGATATGTTGATGCAGCTACCCATTGCGGCTTCCTTTTCGGTAGGCGATATAATAGGGTTTTTAGATGCAGGTAATACGCATACGATTGTTTGCGCTCCGCTTGCCTTTACCACGCCTTCACCTTTGCCCAACGGAACTGTGGGGGCTGCTTACACACAAACGGTTGCCGTTTCGGGTCTAAATCCAATAACTACCTATGCCGTTCAAACGGGCGCACTCCCTACGGGGCTTGTCCTAAATCCGACAACAGGCGAAATTTCGGGTACGCCAACGGTTAATGGCATTTCCAGTTTCACACTTCGCGCTACTGACGGTACAGGTTATTTTGCAGATGGCAACTATCAAATTACAGTCGGTTGTCCTGCCGTTACTTACGCTGCCTCGCCTCCTTCCGAAACCATCTGTTCGGGGGCAACTACGAATATCACATTAAGTAGTAGTCCAGCGGGGGCAACTTTTTCTTGGACAGTTGCTGCTACGGGTACAGTTACAGGGCAGAGTGCAGGGGCAGGGACAACGATTGCCCAAACGCTTTCAGGTTCGGGAACGGTTACTTACACGGTTACACCTGACTATTTTGGTTGTGCAGGAACGCCTTTTGATGTAGTCGTTACGGTTGATATTATTTCACCGACTATCTCCTGCCCTGCAAATATTTCTGTCAATAACGACGCTGGAGTTTGTGGTGCAGCCGTAACTTATCCTGCGCCTACCTTTGCGGATAATTGTGCAGGCGCGACGGTTTCACAAACGGCAGGTTTGGCTTCTGGTGCA